>NZ_JBBNIH010000147.1:0-12940 GCF_040094125.1 Faecalibacterium longum | reverse complement strand
TTATGGCAAGAGGGCGGATCTTGCCATCAGGAGTAAAACGAACGTCCACTTCGACGTATCTTTTCTCACGGCGAAGGGTGTAATCACCACACATCAGAACCCCTCCTTTTACAGGTTTGTCAGAACACAGTGTGCATTACTTGCGAATCATATCGATCGTATATCTCACGAGCCAGCTTTGAAAACTTCATATATTGCTCATAGTGCGGCTCCACGATCACAAGATCCTGGCACTTCTGCTTTGCCTGCCAGATTGCCTCTCCCGTGGAAACGCCAAACGCCTTTGCTGCATAGTTCTTCGCAAGTACGATACCATGCCGTTCCTCCACAGAACCACACACTGCCACCGGCTTGTTCTTCAGTTCCGGGTTCAGCATACACTCAACAGAGGCATAGAAATTGTTCATATCACAGTGAAGAATCACTCTCTGCATCCCGTATTCCTCCTCTCCGTTTGTGAAAACATGAACAACTTTTCACGAACGCATTGACACACAGCATTTCTTGTGATACTATAATTACACGAATTGTATTTCATGCTTTCATCGTCATTATAGCAAGCACGGTTTTTCATGTCAATAGATTTTTAAGAAAAAGCGTTCGTGTTTGTCATCAAAAAAGAAAGAGGTATTCCTATGGTCTTCAAAGAAAGGTTGAAAGAAAAAAGAACAGAAGCCAATTTAACTCAGGTAGAACTTGCAGAGAAGGCCGGTGTAACCGCCCGCACAATTCAGAATTATGAACTTGGCAGCCGCAAGCCATCCAATATGGTTACGATGCAGAAGATTGCGGATGCGCTGAATACTACTACTGAGTACCTGCTGGGCAGCAGCGGCACCTATGTCGTAGAAGCTCACGAAAAAGGCGGCGCAAAAGCAGCGAAAGATATTGAAGAGCTGGTCAGTGAAGTGACCGGTATGTTCGCTGGCGGCGAATTAAGCGAAGATGCCATCGAAGGAGCTTATAAAGCTCTGACCGATGCCTACTGGATTGCCAAAGAGAACAATAAAAAATACGCCCCGAAAACGAGGCGTAAAAAATCCGATCAGTGATATTTATCGTACACACTTTTCGCTATACTGTAAACTGGAGGTGGTATGATGAATGCGGAACAGCTTTCACGGGTCGGTGAGAAACTGGTAAAACGTTGCGGTTCCAGAGACCCTTTTGAAATTGCAAGGCAGCTTGGTATCAATGTCATGCTTTGCGAAAATTTTGGTTCCCTGAAGGGAATGTACCGGGTGATTAAGCGAAATCGCTTTATTTTCCTGAATAACAGTCTGGATGAAAATATGCTGCGCATTGTGTGCGCACATGAATTAGGGCATGACCAGCTTCACCGGAATATGGCGAAAACCACCCCGATTCATGAGTTCATGCTCTACGATATGAAATCCAAACCAGAATATGAAGCCAACATCGTAGCAGCAGAAATCCTGATGGACAGCGATGAAGTCCTTCGCTACATCTATGAGTATGGATACACAGCTGAGCAGATCGCCAGTGCGATGTCCACCGACATCAATCTGGTTGCGCTGAAGGTGGCGCACCTGGCCACACTTGGATATAATCTGCACGCGCTGGAACATAAAAGCAACTTTTTGAAATAATGTACCTTCGAGGAGCCTGGACTGGCTCCTCTCTTTTTTGTTGCAAATTGTGCAGATGACGTCTGCACAATTATCAGCCTAACATCTGCATATGATAGAGATTCACTTTTTCCTCGAACGGCAGTCCCGGATCAATGCCGACTTCTTCCCACATCACACCGAACGGTGCGCCGCCATCTGTGTATCCAGCGATAAAGGCAAAACGATCATCGCAGTCCTCATACAGTTCTGCCAGACGTTCCCTCTCTTTCGCTTCCCGCTCCATTCTCCGCTGCCGAAGCCGCTGCTCTTCAGCCTGTTTTATCTGGTCGAGCTGTTCCTGTGTATAATTGACCCCCAGCTCCTGCAAATCTTTAGCGGCAGTCACAGCATCCACATGAAAGCGTTCCCGGTAATGCTTGTTCATCTTTTTCGGTGAACCGGTATAGGTGAGCAGCCACTGCTTGCCTTTTCGGAGGCGTGCTTCCTTTCGCTCAGCCTTCGTCAATTTCTTTTTCTTTGCCATTTGCGGAATCTCCCGGATTTTTTCCTGATGACTTTAAGTTGCGCTTTTTCGGTGCTGTCAGCTCATAGCTCAAAGAAAGCAGATCTTTGATAGCATCATCCAGTTCCGGCTTGCCAAGCTGAATACTGAGCCATTTTTCCTTGTTCATGTGATAGGCCAGAAAATAGCCTTTCTGCCCGCGAAGAGAGCCAATCAGTAGCAGATCGCTTTTCACATTAAGGACATCAACGATGCCTGCCTCCGGCAGTCCCAACTTATCAGCTGATACTTCCAGAACTACACCATACCATTTATTATTGTCGTTGTGCCGCAACACAGCATTCCAGTCATGCCTGGGATATTCCGGCTCTGTGCCGTACTGCTGGTGTATCCATGTAAATAATTCTTGTCGCGTCATTCCACATTGCAAGTGAAGTCAATCTATGTTGTACTTCCCACTGCATCCTCCATTTCCACAGAATTCGCAGCCATAAAAGCACGGTACGACGAGCAACAGGCAAAACATAATGCACATGAGTATATGTACCCTGTGCGAAAAATCATCTGTAAGGGCTGCGGAAAAACGTTTTATACAATTGTCAAATCGAAAAAATATTGTGACTACTACACGTGCGGAAAACTTGGCAACTGGAAACGCCAGCGACAGAAGCGGCTTGCACAGCGCACCGGCCTTGTTTGCAGGTGTTGTGGCAAAACATTTACGCCTAAACGCAAAGATGCTGTCTATTGTAGTAATGCCTGCCGTCAGAAATCCTACCGCCAGAGCGTTACGGATAAATCATGCGATCAAAAAAGACACATGGTAGAGCCGTAACGAAATTTCAAAACGATTCTGCTTAGCAGCAAACGGACATTCTGTCCATTTACCACAACCGTAACGATAGCACCACGACTGCCGATGTTATCATTTTGGAGACATCGTATCTTGAAGCTGCCAAGCCTAAGCTTGAAAAATACGATGTTTTGACAAAGCAAATCAAGGCTGCTATCAAAACGCGGAAAGAGTTACAGGCCGAGAAAAAGGCAACGCCAATTCTTAATGTTTTGAAGCATCGTGAGCTGACCAGCCGCATCGAGGATTTGACGGAACAGCTCGAAGATTTGCGCTCGGAGCGGGCAATAATCCTCATGTATCTTGACTGTGAAGAAAGTAGGGATACCGCCGAAGTCAAGAAAAGGTGTACTGCCGCAGAGACGATGCTTGAAAAGCTCGAAGTCAGCGAGGCAAAGTATTCTTATGCGCTGGATGATGCAAAAAACGCTTTTGCCGACTTACAGGAACAGGCAAAAGATTTGGACGCAGGAGAGTTATATGAAGCAAGGCTGGCTATTCGCAACGAGAAAGAATAGAACGCTGTTCAGCAACTGCAAAAGGCGTATGGAGAACAGTTTACTCCTGCTACAATGCTTCATGGCAGGCGTGATGTTGAAAAAGTTCTCAATGAAAGAGCCGAACCGCCGCAGTCTGTTCAGGAAGAAAAACGCAATCGTCAAGCAATGGCTGAAGATCCGCCGAGGCAAATACCCAAACGCAATGAAATAGAGTTATGAACCACAAACAGGCCGAGTATACGTTGATTTCGTTCTCGGCCGGCTTTCTTTTATATTTGATGTTTACAAGTGCAAACATCGCAAACAGACAAAAGATTTTGAATCCCCCAAGACTATAGCATAGCGAAAAGAACATACAAAAAATTGAAGCATATTAATAACAATTCTTACAACATTGATAAAACAATTTGATGCGGAAAAGTTAAAGTTTTCTGAAATTTGTATTTGCTGCAACACAGCAAGTTATTAAAACGCACAAAACCCCCGCTCCACAAAAAACGAGACGGTATTCAAGTGCTTGAGTGCCGACTACATTAATAATAAGTCCAAGATTTGATTGCAACAGCTTCGGTAAAACAATGTCAACAAGCGGGCCTACGACAACGTATGACAAAGGAACAAAACACCTTGCAATCATGGAACGCGATGCAAACACACGCCCCTGAAGAATCCGTGGTGTTTCCTGCATCCACAATGTGCCGGCAACCGTATTCAAAATTGGCGTAACAAATGAAAAGGAAAATCTTCCGATTGCAACAATGCAAGTAATATGTGTGAACCCCATAAGTTGCAAAGCTATGCCAGCAACCAAGCCACCAATAACGATCGTTTTATAAGTAAAATGTATTTTCTTTGAAAATGTAACAACCAAACTTCCGCATAAAATCCCGAATCCACCACAAGCCTTAATAATGCCTAGGTCAAATGTATTCCCAAGTGTCAAGCCGAAAGGCTCTATTAATGAGGTTGCGAGATTAAACGTAAAGTTTAAAATAGTAAAGTAAATCAAAAGTACACGTAAACTTCCTTGAGAAAAAATAAATTTGAATCCAAGCAAAATTTCTCTTTTTGTATTTCGTTTCTTCTGATTTTCGTTGTCCATTGAAAACTTGCTTGAATCTATCGTAACAAGAATTACTAAAGAAACAAGATAGCTTATTAAATCAATTATTATAATCCCATTTAGTCCAATTAATGGATAGAGCATTCCGGCAACAATCGGGGAAGCAATACTATCCAATGAATCAATAATCTGACTCATGCCGTTAGCAGTTTTTACTTCATCAGGAGAAACCAAAGTTGTAATTGATGCTTGATATGCATTATTATCAAAGAAATTTGCACAAGAATCAAGAAAGGTAAAAACACAAAGAACAAAATAATTGAATTCATAATAACTGACGCAAATATAGATAAACACACTTATCAAAGCGGCAATGGAGTCGGCGCAAATAATGATAGCCTTACGATTGTATTTGTCACATAAATAACCACTGAAAGGTGCTAAAAATATCGCTGGTAATATAGAGAAAAGGAGAATCAAAACCATTGGGGTCGCTTTTCCTGTGACCGTGTAAACCCAGACACTTACCCCAAATGACGTTAATCCTGTCCCCAAAATGGAAATCAATCTTGCAAACCAAACTTTCCTATAAGACGAATTGATATTCATAACTATTATGCCCTTCCGCCATCAAATGGGATGTGCTTCATCACAATCTCAAATATAAAATCACAAATGCATTTAATACATTCGGAATCAATTGAACCAGTTTCATTACGAAAGGAATGATCAATGCTAAAGACTTCCTTATGAATTATATCACTTTCAGTAGAACTAATTGAATCGAAAAAAAACAGATGTTGTTTAAAGTCGATTGCGCAATCTCGACTTCCTATAAGCAAAAGTAATGGCAAAGAGATGCTTTTGCATCCACTTAAGAAATCAATTTCAGACAGCTCATGGTAATAATTTGTATCATGCCCTGCAAATAGTCCATGTTCAACATATGTACTATACTGAGGATTTTGCTTCACGATATCATTAATGGAGTGCTTTCCATCAAGAACAATTTCAATAAAGGAATCAAATGTCCGCGCATTATACATTATTTTGTCTTTTGGTATTCCCCTTAATATATCTTGCCGAATTTTATTTTTGACAAAGTAATCCTTCGGGCCAAAAATCATTGTATCAAAAATAATTGCAGCCAATACGCTCTCTCTATTTCGATTAACTAAAGACGGAACCATTAGAGCACCAATGCTGTATCCAAAAAGAATCAGTTTTTTCCCAGAGGCAACAACATGATGCATGGCAGCGTCGTATAAGTCAATTATGTCGTTGAAACCATATTTACCACATTTATATCCGTCACTATCACCGTTCCCAAATAGTTCGACCCTTACCGTAGGAATCCCAAAATTGCTCAAGCTATACATTAAATCTCGATACGTGTTTTTACTCAATAATGGAGTATCAATTGTTGAGCAATCAATGCCTTGCAATAAAAAAGGACAAAATCATTATCGTTAGGTTTTGTAATCAGAAGTTCTATAAACAAAGTATGAACCCATCTCCCATAAAATGTTTCTTGGTTCACAAAAGGCGAACCTTATTGCATTCCGAGGTTTTGCCATCAGAAAATACTCTGTAAATCTTATCAAACCGTCCCATCATGGAGTTAGAAACATCGTGGGTGATAACAATTGCCATGCAGGGCAGGCTGAGCAGATTTTGCATCACCTGCTGCGCGGTGTCGGGGTCGAGGCTGGCGGTTATTTCGTCGGCAATTACCAAATCGTATTGCCGCAGTGCCAGGCGTGCGATGCCGATGCGCTGGCATTGACCGCCGGAAAGGTTCTTGCCGCCCTCGCTGATGACGGTGTCAAGACCGTCGGGCAGCGACTTGACCCACGTGGTCAGCCCGGCGTTCTCGACAGCGCGGGCGAGCTGCTCGTCCGAAAAATCCTCCCGCAGGCAGATGTTATTGCGCAGGGTGTCGTTAAAAAGCACAGTCTTTTGCGCGATATAGCCGACACGCCGATAGAGGGCGGTGCGGTCGATATCCCGCACCTCCTGCCCGTTGAAGCGGATGTGCCCGGTGTAGCCGGGGTAATACTGGAACAGTAGCTTCGCCAGCGTCGATTTACCGCAGCCGCTTTCGCCGATCAAGGCAATTTTTTGCCTGTCCTCCGCGCACAGCGAAGCGTCTGTCAGAACGGCATCCGCCGCCGCGGGATAAGTAAAGCCCACATGTTCACATTCCACTTGCGCGATGCGGGCAAGCTCCATGCCGTTTGTCTCGTCGCCACTGTCGGACATAGCGGTTTCCAACCGCTCGCGGATGCCCCTGGAGGATTTGAGCTTTGCGTAATTTTGCGCGATTTGGTTGCACGGCGTGACAACGAAGTTTGCCATGCTGGCAGCGGTAGACATTGTGCCCAGCGTGATCTTACCGTCAAACACCAGCAGCAGACCGATAAGCAAAATCACCGGGAAAATCAGGTTGCTGATCAGGGAGGTGTTCACGATGACCGCGTTCAGGCTCTGTTGGTAAGTACACTCGTTTTCCTCCGCCTGATGTGCCGCCGCCCGATGCCAGGAATCGTAAGCGTCCTCACGTAAAAAGGCACGTATCAGCTCGAAACCGCCCAGCAGTTCTTTGAGTTGCTGGGTATAGGCCGCCATTTGTCTGGAAAAATCGTCGCGCGCCTGCTTGAGCTTGGCGTTCATCCGCCGCGGAAGCACGAGCGGCGGAATCGTCACAAGGAAAACCGCCACCAGCAGCACCGGGCTGATATACAGGTAAAGCACCAGCGCGCAGACCATGATGCCGCCCCAAAACACGAGGTTGAACAGCGACATATAGTAGTCGTCGTATAGGGTGCGCAAATCGGTGGTGAGCAGGGATAAATAGGATGCGTCGCCCTCCTGATTATACTGCGCAACCGAGCGGCGGAGCACGCCGCCCATGATACGCCCGCGTATTTGCTCGACCGCCTCGCAGGCTAATTTTGTAAAGGTGCGGCGGCTGAGCGTCTCAAAGAACCAGCTCAAAAAGGTGATGAGGAACACAAGGCCAAGGTAGGCGAACGCCTCCTGCTTTGATTTCGAGTCGATGAGCCATTTGAGCTGGAAGCTCTTGAGCGGCGCGAAAAACGACACGCAAACCGTAAACACGCCAAACAGCGCGACACGCCCGATGTTCTGCTTGAAATAATCATTTACCTGATGACGCATTTTCATCTCCACTTTACCTTGTCCGTAATTATTTTGAAACAAAGCCTCTTGCTGTGTATTGAAATCTCTACCTTTCTTAGTTAGGTCAAGTGTATCACAAATGATTCTACAATTCAACTTTTTTTGTGCTGTATGTCAACATTATAGTAACACTAAGGATATACTATATTGTGGGTTTGTCAATGATGTGTTACACAGAAGACAGATTCCTGTATTTAGCAAGATATTCGTTCGGAGAGAGCCAACCTAAAGGACGAATCGGGAAACGATTGTACTTGTATCGATGAATTTTTAATTGCGCTTTGAAGTCCTCAGATGAGTAGAATTTGTGGTCAGCATAGAAGTATTCGTTATCCTTGCGGTGGGAACGCTCGACCTTGCCATTGTGCCTTGGCGTGTAGGGACGAATGAGCTTATGGCGGATGCCAGCCTGTTCGAGACGCGTCTCGAACAGGCTGGGACCGTTGTCGCCGGGGAGCAGACGTTTGGTGAACTCAGTGCCATTGTCCGTCTGAACGCAAAGAATCTTGAACGGCGCAGCCTTGATCAGGTGTTCCAGAAACTGGGCGGAGGAATAGGTGCTATGCTCCTGAAAGGCTTCCAGATACCGCCAACGGGAGAATTCGTCAATGGCAGTATACTGGTAAAACTTCTCACCTGCGGCGTTTCCGACGATGCAGGACTCTGGAACAAATTTCACATCGATTTGAACACGCTCGCCCGGAAAGTGCATCTTTTCGTAAGGTTTTGGGATGTACTTGGGGTTTGGAAGCTTAACAGTCAGTTGTCCCTGACGGCGCAAAACTCGATACAGCCCTGTAATGGAACGTTTATAGCCTTTCTGACGCAGTTTTACCCAGAGTACGACCAGACCGGTATTGGGATTTCGTCTGCGGAAGTTGGTGATCTGTTGAAGTTCTGCTTCAGTGTGTTGGTTCGGATGGTGGTGCGGTCGGTGTGATCTATTGGCAAGAGATTGAATATCGCCGTTGTATCTGCGTTTCCAGCGATAGATATACTGACGATTCACGTTGTACTTGATTGCTGCCTGTGTGACCCCGTGCTTCTCTGCATAGCTTAAAAGGGATTGACGGAACTTCATGGTTTGTGTTACAGTATTCATGGCGAATGCGTTGTCCTTTCTGTGCGTGTTTTGTGTAGCAACTTAACTATAACACAGGACGACCCATTCGTCTTTCTTTTTATTCGACTTTGTAACACATCTATTGTAATCCTACAAATTTCTGTCTGCATTCGAAATTTTAACTGTTGACTTTTCTCCTCAATTTCGATATGCTGTTCTTGCTTTATCCGTTTCATTTTGCACTGTTAACGTTAAAGCAAAAGACCAGAGTTGTAAAGTCTTTTGGCTAAATAACTCTGGTCTTTTTGTTGGGCTTGTGCAACAGCCCCTTTGCACTATTCTATTTCTTCTGCATCATCCAGCTCATCACAAATGTGCGTGTACCCAAAGCACTTCATATTGCTGCTGGGCAAGTGCTTTGACCTCAGTGCGGCGATCATGCGTCCTGCGCTTTAACCAATCTTTTTGTTCTTTGGAAAGCTGCCACGGAAGATTCAGCAGCCGGTTGACCGCCAGCATCTCAGCTTTCTTTTCCGGTGGCAGAGCAGAACAGGTTTGCAGATGTGGGCGGCATGACCTTTGCCAGAGAATTTCTCATTTGACTTATACTCGCTGCAGATTTTGCAGTAATGTCTGTGCTTTTTCATACTGGCCTCAGTCCCTTTCAGCTCCGGGCTTATTCTGCCTATCGCTGCATTTCCAGAGTGCCATCGGATGCTGGCCGATGCGCGAGAGAATATCTGCGTCTTGGAAAAGCAGCTCCGGGCGGTATTCCTGCTGGCCAAACGAAGTCCAGAAGGAAAGCTCCCGTTCGTCCGGTATCAGCAGTTTTTCCAGATAGGCGATGACCTGTTCATGCGCTTGCTGCGCATCGAACCAAGTGCCACGACGCAATACCGGGATAAGGTCGGTTTTGACACGCTGCTGGGACACCGAGGCGATCTGCTCAAAATGGAATCGGTCTGGAACGTTGTCCGAGCCAATGGTGCTATAAAACATGACACACTTTTTCAGCATGGGTTCCTGCGATTCGTCAAACAATCCATACTCCATCATTGTATGTATATCATAGAGGTCACGGGGAGCTGCACGGTTAAGAAGTGCAACGATCTTTGAACCGTAGATTTCCAGCGGATCGACGCTCAAAGCAGTAAGCTCCTGCTCCAGCCAAGGCAGATTGACCGTCCTGCGCACCGGCGCTAACACATGGCAGCGAAGCATATAATTGATCTCGATTTTGAGGTTGTCTTTCATCCCACCAGCATTTTGGTACTCATAAACAAAGGAGTCCAGCGCATGATACGTTTTGGATTTCTGGCTCAGATGATACCCTGCGGCGGCCATGTATTTACTGATCCGTTCCGTGATCTGCTTCCTTATTGCGAGCATTTCCTCACGAGGAACATTTTCAGAAAAGTCCATGTCGATGTCAACGGACAGCCGTGGCAAATTGAAGATAGTCAGGTTAATGGCCGTTCCGCCTTTCAGCGCCAGCGCGTTGGAAAGTAGCACATCCTTTTGAATAAAATCCAGCACATCGGCCAGACGGCAGACCTTTTCAAAGGTATCGCGGACAAAGCCCAATTCACGGGCTTTCTTGCCCAAAGTCATTCTGTCAAATTGCATCATAGTCTGTTACCCCTTTATCTATCGTGTGCATCAGATTTTTCGGTGCATACAGCTTCCATTCCTCGTGCCAGATGAAGCCTTGGCTCTCGCTTGATAAATAGGATTTTCCTTTCGGGAGGTGCGATTTGCACATGGCGAAAAAACTATCCGAGAGGCCGAGACCGCCTGCAAAGGTGGACAGGATATAGCCCGTTTTTTGATAGAGGAAGCCGCTTTCATACTCCGCAAGGCAGGCCAAAAGCGTTGCTTCATCCAGCGTGGGGATTAGCGCAAGGCAGCGCAAAAGTTCTTCCAGCCCACCGATTTTCTCAAACAGATTGACAGAATCAATCACCGTCCGCTCCAGCGTTGTGACACGGGTGCCGTTTATTTCGGTGATACCGCCAGTAATGCGAGGAGCAATCCGCCGGTATGTCACGCCGTCGTATTCAAAATCCCGGAACCGGCTCTCGCTGGTCACTTGCGTTTCGTAAAAGACCTGATTGCTGTAACCGTAAAACTCGAACGCGCTGTGATACGACACAGCGGCATCGTTACTGATGTGAGAGGCGATTACATAGCGGTTGGCAATGGGCTGTTGGTTTTCCAGACTGATGGCAACATACAAATCCCGCTTTACGCGCTCGATGTATCCTTTCTTTTGATACTCACGGCAAAGCCATTTGGCCGCAGCTTCGCTGCCGGTGATCTGCTCCAGATCGTTTTTGCTGAAGCAGCCTAATTCCAGCAGCTTCTCATAGTGCTTCATAATGCTCACCTCTCTAATATTCGTAGACATTATAGCACGGAGAGATAGTTTTTGCAACCTCTTTGAGTAAAAGCAAAAACGAAATTTATAAAAAAGCAAGCCGAGGCGTTCGCCCCGGCTTGCGCTTTAGCTATGGATGAAGTTTTTCATGGCTGCGTTTGCGCCTTGCAGCTTGCCAAGCCCCTGCACAGCTGATATGCTCCCCATAGAGTAGACACTCGAAATAACAAAAATTCGAGACTACACTATGGGGAGCATTATTATGTCAAAACGGACACCAGAAGAGATCATCCATTCAGTGAAGCGATATCAACAGGGAGAAACAAGTCAGGGAGCAGAAGCGAAACGGTTAGGAGTAAGCAAACAGGCATTTCAGGATTGGGTTAGAATATATGAAACCTATGGGGAAAGCGGGTTTTTGCGTACAGAGAACCGACGATATTCAAAGGAACTAAAACTATCTGCTGTACAAGCCTACCTTAACGGAGAAGGAAGTCACGCAGCAATCTGTAAAAAGTACGGAATTTCATCAAGAACACAGTTGCAAAACTGGATTAAGATGTATAATGGTCATAAGGAATTACGGCCCAGCAGAGACCGAGGGAGTGATATCTATATGACCAAAGGACGGACTACGACATACGAAGAACGGATTGAAATTGTCAGCTACTGCATCGAGCATGGAAATGACTACCATGCCACGATTGAGAAGTACGGAGTGAGTTACCAGCAAACCTGTTGGTTACACCAACATACACAATCGAAAGAGATAAACCATTCCGTTAAAGATTGAACCAACGAAAAAAGATTGCCGGGTGCCGACCTCTTGCGGTCAACTCCCGGCAATTTGTTCTTATCGAGCCTGCTCGTTCTCCTGTGCTGGCTTTTCCTCCGCAAAAAATCGTTCTACGTTTTTCTGTGCCCGAACCAGTTCCTGCATCTCATTCCGTGCCTTGCGGTAGTCCGGGTAGGCTGCTTTCTTTTTGGTCAGCAGTTCTGTAAACTCCGCATCCAACGCCTTGACCTTCGGCAGCTTTTGAAGCCCTGCCTCGTCAAAGGCAGCTTTCGCCGCCTTGTGCAGGGTGATTTCCTCCCGGTGAGCTTCCAGAAATGCCTTGCTGTACCCGGCTTTCCGATAAGCGGCGTACACCTCACGGGTCTTAGCATAGTTGATGATGTGAGTTTTCAGGACAGCAATTTCTGTCAGCCTTGCTTCTGCTGCCTTGATGGAATCGCCCATGGCATGATAGCGTTCCGTTGCCGCTGCTGCACTTTCCCGCAGTTCTTCGGCGCTGCCGATTTTCTGCTCCTGTAAAAATAGCAGCGTTTTGGACATCTCTTTCAGGTTGAACTTCGTTGCCCATTTTTTGTAGCCGACACTTTTGCCCTGTGCCATTTTTCCCTGAATATCCACCAGCAACTGGAAGGGCTGTTCTTTCGGCGGCTGCTTCTGGTACGGCTGGTGTTTCGCCTTGCCCTCCAGCACCGCCTTGATTTCCTCCTCACTGTACCCGGTGCCCAGAGTGCGGAACCGAATAAAACGTTTCTGCCGTGCACCCTTGACGGAGGTGTACTTGCCACGCTTCACCTCATAGCCTTGCTGCTCCAGTTTTTGCAGAAACGCTTCGTAATCCTCCGGCTTTTCTGCAAGGATGGTGTCGATGATTCCGCACAGGCGGGCACGATTGCTTTCTTTCGGCGGATAGAGAACGCGCTTCTGCCGCTCCCGGTAGGGCTTCTTTTCAATGACGGACAACTGGTGCTCTAAGCAAATCAGGTCACTCAACCG
>NZ_JBBNIH010000146.1:0-5063 GCF_040094125.1 Faecalibacterium longum | reverse complement strand
CTTCACAAAAGGTACTTCTGTAACTCGCAGCCCGGTCATAACGAAGACGGGGTGGCTGAAATGCCAATGGTGCGGTGTGAATCCGCTGCCGGACGATTCCCCACTCCTAGGGTGCCGAGGGCGAATATGGGAGACCTATATCATATTGACGCAGATGGGCTGCAAGTCTATCTGCGATGCGAGAGTTGAAACTACTGTCAGCTCTCTTTACATTGTCACCTGAACGCAGCCTTGCTGCAAAGGATGACACACTTTTTGACCTTAAACTACTTATGCAGAAGGAGTGCCTATGAAGTTTAACGATGCCTATTCCCAGATGTTTCCCGGTTACCCCGATGCCGTCAGCCTTCAGCAGGCTGCGGAGATGCTTGGTCTGAACCGCCATACAGTTGGGGAACTGATCCGTTCCCGCCGCCTGTTTGCGCTTAAAATCGGCCGCACCTATCGTATCCCGAAGCTGAGTGTGATCGAGTTCCTGCTCACCGGACAGAGCACCTTCCCGGCTGGAAATCCGTCGCTGGATGTGGTATGCTGTGGGTGCAGCAACGGACAGCACGCCTGTTGACCCAAAGGAGGTTTATGATGAAAACTACAGGGTCTGTCCAAGAGAAAAATGGACGTTTCTATTTCGTGGTCAATCTTTATGATGCCAACGGCAAGCGGAAGATCAAGTGGATCTCCACAGGTTTGACCGTCCGGGGCAACAAGCGCAAGGCAGAATCCATGCTCCGGGAAGTATTGCTCCACTATGATGAGACCGGGGAACTGCCCACGGGGCGGGGCGGAGCCTACGAAAAAGTAGATGCTAAAACCGCCAAGCCCTTGCCGAAACCTCTCCAACCCGTTAACAAGTCGGAGATGCTGTTTCTGGATTATCTCAACGAGTGGGTGCAAGTTCACAAGGCATCCATCCAGCCTGCAACCTTTATCAGCTACAATCGGATGATCACCGGGCGCATCACGCAGTATTTTGAGCCGCTGGGCTTGAAGCTGTGCGAGGTCACGCCGCAGGTGCTGGATGAGTTTCAGGAGAAGATCTTGCTGGAGGGCTACACCACTAACACAGTCATTCACTACCACGCCATCTTCGGTAAAGCGTTCAAGGATGCCGTCCGCAAGGACTATCTGGAAACCAACCCGATGCTGAAAGTTGACCGCCCGAAAAAGAACAGCTTCCGGCCCAACTTCTACTCCAAGGATGAAGTCCAACAGCTGCTGGAAGTATCGCAGGATGACCCCCTGCACCTGTGCATCCTCATTACGGCCTACTACGGTCTGCGCCGCAGCGAGGTACTGGGGTTGAAGTGGTCGTCTATCGACTTTGAGCGCAAGTCCATCACCATCAATCACAAGGTGACGGAACAGTTGGTGAACGGCAAGTACGTTCCTGTGGTCAGCGATGTGATGAAGAACAAGACCAGCTGCCGCACCCTGCCGCTGATCCCGGCTGTGGAAGAAGAACTTCTGAAGCAGAAGGAAAAGCAGCAGCTTTACCGCAAGCTGTTCAAGAAGAGCTACAGCACTGAGTATTTGGATTTCGTCTGCACCGATGAGGAAGGCAAGCTGATCCGCCCGAACTTCGTGACGGAACACTTTGATTGGCTGCTGACCAAGTACGGGCTGAAGCACATCCGTTTTCACGACCTGCGCCACAGCTGTGCCAGCCTGATGGTGATGAACGGCGTATCCATGAAGCAGGTTCAGGAGTGGCTGGGGCACAGTACCTTTTCTACCACCGCTGACATCTACGCACATCTCGATTACAAAAGCAAACAGGGGTCTGCTGGGGTCATTGCGAACCTTTTGGGAGAATCCAAACTCCCCAAATAATTATGGATTTATCGTTCATGTATAAAGCATACTGTGATGAGGCAAAAGCGCTTTTTCTCTGCTTGATGCAAAAGAAAAAGTCGCAGATTCGTTTGAATCTGCGACTTCTGGCGGAGATGGTGGGATTCGAACCCACGTGCCCGATTAAGGACAAAACGATTTCGAGTTTTTCCTGCTTCACGGTACTTGGTGGAAGACAGAGGTAATTAGCCGACTTTTCCAGAAGATACGAACCATCGAATTTACGCTTAAAATTTCATCAAAATCCAAAATCACTAGGCTCCATGCGGATTTGAACCCACTTTCCAAAACGCAGAAAAATCTGCCTTTTGGAGAGAATCGGGAGAGATTTTACGCCCGTTGGAGAGAACGGGCGAGAGAGATTCCGGGAGCCATGATCCATCCATACAGTATGTTGCTTCTGACGCTGACAAAATCAAAGCAGCAAAGGATGGATGAATATGAGGACTCTGTTAGAGTGCTATAAAATACTCGAAGAATATCCCAACGGAATGACGAAAGACCAGTTCTACCGTGTTGCCCGCATCAACAAGCAACACGCAAAGTATCTTCTGGATTCCGGTCTCGTTCCGTGTACCAATACAGGAAAGAAAACACGCAAATACCATATTGCGACCCACGACGTGATCACCTACCTGTGTGACCGCGAAGATAACCCCGAAAAGTATAAAGTGCCAACGGGCTTTTATATCGGAAAGAATGGCTGCCCCAAGCGGCACCCGGACAAGCCTGTCACAGAGATCATCCGCTTCGATTTTACAGAGCCAGAAAAAACAGGGCTGTATACCCTATGGGAAAATCTCACGGTTGGATATGATGATCTGCTGACCACCCCGGTAGTTTCGGAGCTGACGGGCTACTCTGCACAAAGCATCCAGCGATGGTGCAATCAGAAGATCCTTGTGGGCTTCAAAATTCGTGGCACATTGACGATTCCGCGCCTTGCGGTCGTTGAGTTTATGTCCGGCGACCGTGCAACGGCTATCGTCCGAAAATCCTCAAAGCACCTCGATTTGCTCCGCACCTATGCACAGGACTGCCATGAAGGTGCAATGACAATTACATATTAAACGAACAGGACTGCTCCACAGTACAATGTGTGTGAAGCAGTCCTGTTTGCTTAGTAGGGATTTATATGTCTTTCTTGTCGAGCTGGATGTGGGACATCTCCGAAAGAATCGCTTTCTTTTCATGCTCCTGTAAATACACAGGATTCAGTTTTGACTTCGTATATTTCAGATAGCTGTCAGCGGTCTTTTGCATCAGCACAGCCGTAAAATATCGCTCCCAACTGAAATACTGCTGGCTTTCCACATGATTTTCCGGCGATTTCAGAATTTCATCGACCTCTGTGTCTTCGAGCAATCCAGAGCGAAGAATCAACCATTCAAACGATTCTGGCAGGTAAATATGAGAATCCGGCTGGAGGGCAAGCAGTTGCATAATGCGCTCCATCTGCGAACCAAATGCCGCACCGTCTGCAACCACCAGAATATTCTCCCCTGCACGGTCGGACAGCATTTTGAAAATGTTGGACTTTCCACCAGCAGATTCGCAGAAAATTCCGTTTTCGGCGCAAACAGCCTGAAAAAACTGGAACCCCGAATTGGAATCCTCTGTAATGATTGCCACTGGTTTTAGTTTCTCCAACCCCATCGGATTTCCGTAAATTCGGAAAAACTCATTGTAGGTCTGTTTCAAGTCTCCGAAGTGTTTGGATGCCCGGATGCCGTAAATTTCCGTTACGCTATACGGTAATGTTTCAAGTCCTTCCCGCGTGACGAGCACATAGTAGTTGTCTGTTTTCTGAATCGCTGCGGCAAATTCCTTTGAAGCAGTAAAAGCATTCCCTTCATCAATAAAAACGATACTCTGCGAAAGGTCGGAAAGCTGTTTTTCCCACTGCCGCCCGGAAAGAACAACGCAATCCTTCTCGCATTGCAGTTCTATTCCACTGTCCGGGCCTAGTTCCTCGTATTCCCGAATCATCTCCACGAGCGTTGTTTTTCCTGTGGCACTATCTCCACGCAAGATCGTGATGTTCCGGCGTATTTCAAAATCGAACTTGATTTTTCGGTTTTGTACAACGACCCGATATGCTCCTGTCATAAAAAATCCTCACACATAAAGTCCTGCAACGGGGACAAGTTCCCGCATGGAGTGAACGATCTGATTGGTGTTCAGGATGCGGATAGTAAATGTTCCATTTCCAAAATCCATGAGATGCCGAAGGTTGATGGTAACATCCCGATTTTCAGCGATTTTTAACAGCCATTTGGCACAGTTATCTCCACAGGTCGAAGCGTTGAACACCTTTTCCGGCTCGTTGGCTATCAAAATCAGGGTCTTTACTCCGCCCGACAACTGCACCGGGGGAATCTTCCCCAGCACCGGACTATCAATCACACCGCTGTCCAGTACAGTGGAATGGTCTACGTCTTGTATCATCTCACGAGTAAGCGGAGCCGTGATCCACTCCTCTGCATAAGTGTTCTTAAAATAAACAGCGGTGTTGTAGATCACGTTCGGCATATCACCGTAAAAAACATTAAGCATATAAGCATCTTCTCCTGTTACATCGGTTGACACTTTTATTATCATCATTGTAAGCGTTTTTTCTGGTGAATGTCAACCTGTTTTTCATTCATTTCGGAGGGAGGGATAGTTTTCCACATGAATACACCCCTACAGTTGAAAATCCGAGGACACACCAAATGATGCTGGACTACTTCTATGGTCAGTCGGGCGAATTGTTCTCCTATTTCCGCATCCCCAAGGCACTGTTCCAAGACTGCCGTTTCCGGCAGCTCTCCACAGATGCCCGGACACTGTACGGCATCCTGCTGGACCGCATGAGCCTGTCAGTCAAGAACGGCTGGCTGGACGAGCAGGGGCGAGTGTATATCATCTACACAGGCCGGGAAGTACAGGAATCCCTCTGTTGCGCCGAACACAAGGCGGTCAAGCTGTTCCGGGAATTGGAGCAGCTCGACCTCATCGAGCGCAAACGTCGTGGGCTGGGCAGACCAAGCCTGATCTACGTCAAGGATTTTTCCTCCGGCTTGCCCAAAGCGCAAGTACAGAATTGCCCAAACAGCAATTCTGGTGCTGCCGAAAGCACAATTCTGGAACAGCCAAAACCGCAAGCAAATAAGACTGATAAGAATAAAACAGAGTGGAACGATCCTGACCCTATCTATTCCGGGGGCATC
>NZ_JBBNIH010000145.1:0-19352 GCF_040094125.1 Faecalibacterium longum | reverse complement strand
GTGCAGGAAAGACGCACTGCCGATGAAGTTCTAAGCTCAAATATCTCCTTTGGCAAGGGCGATGGTACCCGAAAAAGGCCATTTGCTCTTTACATATAGTATTTTCTGCTGAATAATTGACATATTGAACTAGAGAGGAGAGGACAGGAATGAGCGAGATCGCAGCCTGCACTTTGATTCAGGAAGAGCCTGACCGCAAGACGGAGCGGTACACTCCATTATAGAAAGGGGGGATCTGTTTGGGCGAAGAAACTTTGAATCCCCGTGATGCGTACCGTGTGATGCTCCGGGATTACCCGGATGTGCTGAACATCGACCAGATGTGCGAGATATTGAGCGTCAGCACAAAAACCGGGTATGCGCTTTTGAAAAAGGGGAGCATCCAGCATTTGAAGGTCGGACGCTCCTACCGCATCCCCAAGGCACATCTTTTGACTTATCTTATCGGATTCGCACCCGGTCACACCATCCGGGCGTGACATCCTTGCATTCTCTCCTGCCGTTGGGTACACTGATGGTGTCAGCGGCAGAAGTTACATATTCAGGTGGATGCAAAGACAGGAGGAAACATTATGGTAGCAGGGCATCTGCAAGAAAAAAACGACTTCTACTACATCGTTCTGAGTTACAAGGACGCAGACGGAAAGCGAAAGACCAAGTGGGAAGCCACCGGTCTGTCCGTCAAGAGGAACAAGAAGAAAGCCGAAGCTCTTTTGCTGGAACGTCGGAGGAACTTCATGGTTCCCACCGCACCTGCGGAGATCCGCTTGGACGATGACATTCTCTTTTCGGACTTCATGCTGAAATGGCTGGAAGTCACGAAAAGCTCTGTCCAAATCACGACCTATGCCAGCTATCAAGGAATGGTGGAGCGCATCATCGCTCCCTATTTCCGCAAGCGCGGCATCAAGCTGGTAGACCTGAAAGCCACCGATTTGCAGGATTTCTATACCAAACAGCTTGAACGGGTCAAGGCAAATTCGGTGATCCATTACCATGCAAACATCCACAAGGCATTGAAGTATGCGGTCAAGATCGACCTGATCCCCACCAATCCGGCAGATAAGGTCGAGCGTCCGAAGAAGAATGCGTTCAAGGGCAGCTATTACAGTGCCGAAGAGATCCATGCTTTGACGGAGGTCGCAGAGGGCACCAAGCTGGAGATCCCGGTTCTGCTGGCATCCTTCTACGGCCTGCGCCGCAGCGAGGTGCTGGGGCTGAAGTGGGATGCGATCGACTTTGAGGAAAACACTCTGGAGATCAAGCACATCGTTACGCAGGCATCCATCGACGGCAAAAAGGTTCTGGTACAGGCAGACCGTGCAAAAACGAAGTCCAGCCTGCGGACGCTGCCTCTTGTGCCGCCCATCCGTGACCGCCTGCTGATGCTGAAAGGTCAGCAGGAAACCTACCGCCGCCTGTGCGGTAAAAGCTACAACCGGGATTATCTGGGCTATCTGTGTGTGGACGAGATCGGGAACATCATCCGCCCCAACTACGTTTCCGAGCAGTTCCCGAAGCTGTTGGAGAAAAACGGTCTGCGTCCTATCCGCTTTCATGACCTGCGTCATAGCTGCGCCAGCCTTCTTCTGGCAAACGGCGTTCCCATGAAGCAGATTCAGGAATGGCTGGGTCACAGCGACTTCTCCACCACCGCCAATATTTACGCCCACCTCGATTACGCTTCCAAGCTCTCGTCTGCACAGGCGATGCTGGAGGGGCTGGGCTATGGCAATGCGTCAGCATGATGCCATACGCCCACAAGACAGGGTGGACGGGCGATGTTCCGGCAAAAAAGAATGGACAGACGAATAAAATTCATCTGTCCATTCGATTTGGCGGAGCATCAGGGAGTCGAACCCTGGCACCGGTCTCCCGGCCTATCGCATTTCGAGTGCGACCTCTTACGACCACTTGAGTAATGCTCCAGATATTAAATTTTAGCCGTGCATTCTGGGAAAACTTTGGAGAGAATTGCAGGAGAGAACGCCAGAAAATCGTTCCCTCACGAAGTCGGAAAACCCGCATGAAACCTAGCAAAACCGGAAAACCACTTCCAAAAAGCCAGTTAGATTTCGAGTCGTTCTCGTTACGACCGCTTCGATACATCTCCAAGTATATTTTCATGGCCAATTTACGATTTGTATATCGCAAATCGGCCTTGAAACTTGGAACAGTTGCTGTTAGAATATTGTTAGAAAACGCATCGTTCAGACAGGCTTTGAAGCCTGTCAGGACATCAAAATTGACGTTCCCTCGTGTGATATGGAGACATCCAGCGAAGCATCCACTTGGATTTCGAGTGCGACCTCTTACGACCACTTGAGTAATGCTCCATATTCACAATACAGCTTAATTATTATAGCAAAATCCCGCCTTTCCGTCAACTGGAAATACAAAAAGCCCTTTCCCTTGTGCTTGACAGGCAGAACGGGGTGTGCTATATTTATTTCAAATTTGAAGTATATACTCAAAGGAGAACCTATGGCACAGAATCGACAGGATATGGGCAGCGGGCCAGTCAAGCCCCTGCTTTTGCAGTTGATGATACCCGCCGTGGTGGCGCAGGTGGTCAATCTGCTCTATAACATCGTAGACCGCATTTACATCGGCCACATCGAGGGCATCGGTGCGGCGGCGCTGACGGGCGTGGGTCTGTTTGCGCCGATCCTTATGCTCCTGAACGCCTTCGCCATGCTCATCGGCGCGGGCGGTGCGCCCCGCACGGCCATCGCGCTGGGACAGGACAATAAAGACGAGGCCGAAAAAATCATCGGCAACAGCTTTACCATGCTGCTGTTTTTCGCTGTGGTGCTGACGGCGGGCTTCTATGCCGGTGCGCCCGCTCTGCTGCGGCTCTTCGGTGCCAGCGACGCCACTCTCCCCTATGCGGTGGCCTATGGCCGCATCTACATCCTCGGCTCGGTGTTCGTGCTGCTGGTCATGGGCATGAACCCCTTCATCACGACCCAGGGCTTTGCGAAGATCAGTATGCTCACGACAGTCATCGGCGCAGTCATCAACATCATCCTCGACCCCATCCTGATTTTTGGTCTTGGCTGGGGCGTCCGGGGTGCGGCAGTGGCGACGGTGCTCAGTCAGGCCGTGGGTGCCTGCTGGATATTGAAGTTCCTCACCGGCCCCAAGACCATCCTCAAGCTGCGGAAAGAAAACCTCAAAGTGGAGCGGAACATCATCCTGCCGGTGCTGGGGCTGGGCATCTCGTCCTTCGTCATGCTCTCGACGGAGAGTTTGCTCTCCATCAGTTTCAGCTCCAGCCTCGCCCGCTACGGCGGCGATGTGGCTGTGGGCGCGATGACCGTCATCACCAGCGTGTCCCAGCTCTGCACCATGCCTATTCAGGGCATCTGTCAGGGCGGCCAGCCGGTGATGAGCTTCAACTTCGGCGCAGGCAAAAAGCCCCGCGTCAAGGAGGCGTTCCGCTTCCAGCTCACCCTCTGCTTCGGTTATACCACCCTGTTCTGGCTGCTCATGATGCTGGTCCCCGGCGTGGTGGCGGGCATCTTTACCTCGGATGCCGCCCTCATCGAATACACCACATGGGCCATGCGCATCTACATGGCGGGCATCCTCGCCATGGGCGTTCAGATCGCCTGCCAGCAGAGCTTTATGGCGCTGGGTCAGGCCAAAGTCAGCCTCCTGCTGGCTTGTTTGCGGAAGATCATCCTACTTATCCCGCTGATTTTTATCCTGCCCTGCTTCACGGCAGATAAGTGCCTCGGCGTCTTTCTCGCCGAGCCGGTCAGTGATATTCTGGCAGCGACCATTACAGCCATCACCTTCTTTTCCCGCTTCGACAAGATACTGGACAAGGGTGCCGGGAAGGTATGATTCGCAGGAAATAAAAACAGCCCGCGGACGGACAAAAATCCGGCCTGCGGGCTGTTTTTGTGTCAACGGTAGTCGATTTCAGAAAGAGTGATGCGTGGCTTTTCCGTGCCGGTCTTTTCGCACATCAGGTCGAGCTGCTCCTGCAGGTAAGGCACCCGGGTGCTGACGTCCGGGAACTTCGGTCCCAGAATGACTTCGTCTAATTGGAGAGGAAAAGGTGTCTGCACGAAAAGCCACGGTTTGTCGCTGTCGGTATGGAGGATGTTGTCCTTCGTCTGGTAGATGACCCGCAGCTCCTGCTCGTAGCTGTAGCTGCTGTCTTTGAAGAGGTAGAGGACTTTGCCAAGGAGGGAGTCGAAATAGGGACGGTTTGCTTTGTTCAGTCTCTTCGTGATCTGCCTCAACTGCCTGAGCTGTCGTTCGATCTCCTTGTAATTTTGAGCCAGTTTCTCATTGTCACCACGCAAAACCATATTTTTGGCGTTCTTCCGGAGATAGCAGACATGATAGAGTGTCGGCTCCACCGCACAAGAGAGGTTTTTTGTTGTCTCCCAGTCAATGATCAGGCAGCAGCCCTTTGCATGGTCGCCATACATCTCCCACATGGGCAGATAATCGACCCGGGGCGTAAAGCACTTGACAAAGACGTAGGGGACATTCAGCGATTTCCTGTCTTTCTTCCCCGTATCATACTGGTCGCCGTAAACAGTCTGAAGCAGCGTTTGTCCCTCGTTCGGGTCATTCATATAGGACAGATGCATGACCGTGAGTTTGCCCAGCCGGTCCTTTTTCTCGCCAGTGCACTTTACCGGGAGCATATAGGAGAACACCTCAGAAGAAGTGTAATAGGCGATCTTCTTTTCCGTACCTTCTGCTTTCAGCTCCAGCAATATAAGATTGGACAGATGCGCTGTCTGGGCAAGATACAAGTAGTCCCGATAAGAAAGAGTCTCAGTACCAATTTTTTGAGCTGAAACAGCCAGCGCATCAAAATCAGTCCCTTTCAGAAAGCGGGATTTTTCAATGATCTCACTCTGCCGCAGACTGCTGCAATCATCCTCCGAAAGCTGCGCCATTTCTGGTACGAGATATTTCCGCATCAGCACGATCATCGTGATAAGGGCTATTCTTTGGTGAAAAGAGGGGCTTTTTCCGTTATGATTCAGAATACCCCGGACCTTGTCTGTGAAGTCCGAAAGAGTTGTCGGCATCTGGGATGGATATTCCAGTTTCAGAAGGTCATTGTAATGCGAAAGCAGCGTCGTGCTATAGGATTCATTATAGGGGTTTCCCTGTGCTAAACCAATGAGTGTTTCGTATTCCTCGTTAAAATCGACAGCATATTCTCCTGCATTTCCGCAAAGGATCGGGTCCAGCGGCGCTGTCGACCATTCCAGTGCGGCCAGACCATAAAATTTCATTGCCGCAAAAACATTGTTTTCCAGAAAAAGGAATCGGTCACCCATTTTGATGTAAAGTTTATCGAAGTCAAAGATACTCTCTGTCGAAGGTGCCGGCCTTTCCTCTGTGTCTTTATGCCAGTCTATCACCTCTTCGTATACGACCTTGTCTCCGCCATAAAACAATACGGCTTCCATCAAATCTTGGAGCACTGCTTTTTCTCCGTCCGCATATTTGACACAATAGCAATAATGCCTGAAATCATCGCACAACTCCCGGAGTTCAGACGGAGAGAGAGTAGCACGCTTTGATTTCTTTTTCTTCAGAAGATATACTGCGTGTTCCAACACTTTTTTGTCATCGCCACGGGAAAACCCAAATCCCTCATGCATATAGTTGTCCGGGTTTCCTGATGTATAACTCACAAAACCCGGCTGATTGCTCAATTCCAATGTCTTTTCATACGGCCCCTTATCATATTCGAACTCAAGCAGGGGATAGCGCTTGCTTTCTTCTTTTACGTCTGCCATAAAGCCCCTCCTCTTTGTTATTCCTGCGGCCGGGCCGCGCTCTGTTCTGTCAGCATCTTACACATAGCCCCGACGCAGGCCGGGTCGAACGCATGTCCGGCACACTCGCGGAGGGCCGCGGCGATTTGGGCGTCCGTCTCGCCCCGGCGGCGGTGGCGGTCAGTGAAGTCGGCCACAGCGAGGATGCGGGACAGCAGCGGGATGGCCTCGCCCTGCAGCCCCTCAAGGTAGCCGGTGCCGTCGTAATTTTCGCGGTGATACCGCACGGTCTCGGCCACCCGGTCTACGATTTGGAGTTCCTGAATGATGCGGCAGCCCCGCTCTACATAGGTCTTGTAGAGCTGGTACTGCTCCTCGGTGATGTTCCGCTGCAATACCACATCATCGGGCAGGCCCACGGTGCCTACTTCGTGCAGCAGGCCCGCATAGTAGCCGTCCCGGCAGGCGGCCTCATCCAGACCCATCCGGCGGGCCATCTCCTGCGTCAGCTCCGCAGTCTGCTGGCAGTGGAGGTCGATTTCGGGGATCTTGGAGCTGAGGGCGCTGTACATGGCCGTGATGACCTTCAGCGACATCTCCGAGAGTTTGCCCTTCTCCGCGTCGATGCGCTGCTGCAATAAAAGATGGCGTTTGGCCTTGTCCACCCAGTAGCGCTGGATGGAGAACATGATGATGTAGGCCACCCCGAGGATGCAGATGTAAAGGAACGGGAAACGGCGCACGGAGCTCTCGCCGTAGAGGGCGGCGGGGTCGGGGATGAGCCCGCCGCGCAGGCAGGCCATCACCCAGAGAAAGCTCAGAAGGTTGATAAAAGTGCCGTCCACGAGGCCCAGTACGAAGGTGCAGGAAAAGGAGAATATCAGCAGGAAAAACCAGCTGAAATACCCCACATAAGCCTTCTGGAAAAGCAAGGCGCTGCCGGCCAGAAACGCCAGCGCTGCACCCAGCTCCCGCGCCCGGCTGGCACTGCGGCGGGACAGAAAGAGGTTGACGCCGTCCAGAAGCATCATGCCGCCCAGCAGAAGATAAAACGGCAGCGGCGCACCGTACAGAAACCCCAGCGGCAGATGTACCAGCCAGAGCAGACCCACGACGAGCTTGGTGTAGAGGACCAGCTGCGGGTCGCCATGGGGGACGAGTACCGTCTCGCGCAGTCGTTCAAGCGTATCCTTGTTCATAAAACATCCTTTTGGCGCGTCACTGCACCGCTATCTCTCCGCTTTCCAGCAGCTCCACCACGGCCTTGACCGCCGCAGGCTCGAACTGCGTCCCGCTCAATTTCCGGAACTCTCCGATGATGTAGTCCCTGTCGCAGTGGCCGCGGTAGCACCGGTCGGAGCCCATGGCGTCCAGCGCATCGGCGACGCTGATGATCCAGACCATCTCCGGCAGCTGCCCGCCTTTCAGCCCGGCGGGGTAGCCTTTGCCGTCGAACCGCTCGTGGTGGTAGCTGGCACCGCAGTCGGCCTGAGGCAGAAATTCCAGCCCCTCGAGAATTTTTCGGCCCCAGACGGTGTGCTGCTTCATGATGTCGAACTCCTCGTCCGTCAGCCGGGAGGGTTTGTTGAGGATGGCGTCCGGCACGGCGATCTTTCCGATGTCATGGAGCAGGGCGCTCCGGTAGAGGCTGTCCAGCTCCTTGCCGGCGAAGCCCATATGCGCCCCGATGAGGCGGGCATATTCGGCCACCCGGTGGGAGTGCTCGCTGGTGTAGCGGTCTTTTTCGTCTATCATCTGGCTGATGGCGGCCACAGAGCTCACCATCAGCTGCCGGGCCTCGCAGATAGTGGCATGGACCTCACGTTCCATCTCTTTTTCGCTCTGCTCCTGCTGGATGCGGTAGTGTTTGTAAAAGATGTCCGCTGTTATCATCAGCAGACAGAACGACCAGTAGGCTGCGGGGTAGAAAAGCGCATAGTCCCGGCGGTAGAGTGTGCTGCCGACGAGGGGACCCAGCCACAAAAAACAGGTGGCCGCGAGGCCGTAGGCCGTGCAGAACGGCAGGCCGATGGGCAACCCCGACTGCACGAAAAGAGTAGCCGGCATCAGGAAGAACCACAGGTTCTGGAAGCCGTCGTTCTCGTTCCAGACCAGAAGCAGCAAGCCCATGAAGATAAGGGCCGTGTTTGAGAACATGACCAGATGCTTTTCGTTTTTCGCCCGGGGCAGCAGCCACTCCACCATCAGCAGCACAAGGCTGATGAGCCCGGTGAGGACGAAGACGA
The DNA here is from genome assembly GCF_040094125.1 of Faecalibacterium longum. Lineage (NCBI taxonomy): Bacteria > Bacillati > Bacillota > Clostridia > Eubacteriales > Oscillospiraceae > Faecalibacterium > Faecalibacterium longum. Next base: position 11,344 of record NZ_JBBNIH010000145.1, on the reverse strand, counting down.
CGGGCTTGTCGAGGCCGTTGCAGCTGAAATTCAGTGCAAAAAGCACGACGACCGCCAGCGTCAGCACCTGGCGCAGGTAGTCTGAGTCCAGCGTAGAATGCTTTTCGTAATGATATACTTCCTTGAGAAGGGGCCAGATGCGGTAAAGCATGAAAATGTCGCCTCCGAACGGGCCGCGCGGGCGGCTGGCTGCTGTATCTTTATAATGTTACAATACATTATACAACGAAATCTGGACGATGAACAGATGGATTTTCAGAATGACTGTATGCATCAAAAATACATCGGCAAAGAATCTTGGATACAAGAGTTAAAAATTGAAAAACGAGCTTGCAGAAAGCTCCAAAAACCAATCAAACGGGTCACTTTGTACAAACATTGCCTGAAAAATTTGTGCTTGAATCTAATTGCGGGATGAGAAAATATGCGTTATCATAATATCCAAAGGCGACCCGTATGCGGAAGGAATGTTGCCGTGAGCAAAGCACGGCGCTACCATAATACGGATAAACGCAACGTGAATCGGAGGTAACAAGAAATGAAAAAGATCTCTCGTCGTGACTTCCTCGCAGCTTCTGCTGCTGTGGGTGCAGCTGGCGTCCTGACCGCCTGCGGCGGTTCTTCCAGCAGCACTGCCACCTCTACTGCAGCTTCCACTGCTGCCAGCACCGCTGCCGGCGGCAAGTCCACCGACTACCCCACCAAGGGTATTTCCGTCATCTGCCCCTGGTCTGCAGGCGGCGGCACGGACTCCTGCCTGCGCGCATTCTGCGAGGCTATGGGCAAGAACCTGGGCGTCACCCTGACTGTCGATAACCAGACTGGCGGCGGCGGCATCCTGGGCCATCAGGCTATCGCAGATGCCAACACCGACGGCTACACCATCGGTATGATCACCTTCGAGCTGGCTACCTATAAGAAGCTGGGCACCAGTGAACTGACCTGGGAGAATTACGCTCCCCTGTGCCGCGTCAACACCGACGCAGCTGCCATCACCGTCGGCGCAAAGTGGGCTGCTGACAACGGCATCACCGACCTGCCCGGTTTCATTGATTACTGCAAGGCTCACCCCGGTGAGGTGCAGATGGGCGGTTCTTCCAACGCTTCTGTCTGGCACATCGCTGGCGGCTACCTGATGAGCGCTACCGGCATCGACATCCAGATGATCACCTATCAGGAAGGCGCTGCTACCGCTGTCCAGAACGCAGCCGGCGGCTTCATTCAGGGCGTTACCGTCTCTCTGGCCGAAGCTCGCAGCTTCATCGAGTCCGGCGACCTGATCTGCCTGGGCGTCATGGACGAAGAGCGCAACCCCGTCTTCCCCGATGTTCCTACCTGTAAGGAGCAGGGCTACGACATCACCTACTACACCCAGCGCGGTATGGCCGCTCCTCTGGGCGTTGATGATGCCATCATGACCCGTCTGGAAGAGGCCTGCGCCGCTGCCATCGAGGATCCTGACTTCGTGACCTTCATGAACAACAACGGTCAGGCGATCTCCTATCTGGATGCACAGGGCTATGCTGACTACCTGAAGCAGGCTGCTGTCGATGTCGCAGCTGCTATGGACGCTGTCGGCCTCTGATTTGTCTCTCTGAGTATTTGCTGGGGCAGGCAGTTCATGCCTGCCCTTTTTTATGAGAAGATATAGAGAGGAGGAACCCCTTTTGAACAAAGACAAAATGAAAACGATGGCCTTCTCCAATCTGGTAGGCTCCATCATTTTCCTCGCGATCGGCATCTGGGCGTGGCTCCAGACCGATAATTTCCCTGAGGTGGCCAACACCTATGTGCAGGCTTCCACCTTCCCCCGCGTCATGATCGTGGGCATGCTCATCTTCTCGGTGGTCCTGCTCATCCAGTCCATCTTCAAGCTGATGGGTACCATGAAGCCCACCGACCCCGTTGCTGTCGAAGTCGGCACCCTGAATCCCCTCAAGGATAAGGGCGTGGCCGCTGCTTACCTCGTTATGCTCCTCTGTGTGCTGTTCGCTGCTCTGTTCAAGAGCTGCGGCTACATCCTGTGCGCTGTGGTGCTCTCGATGATCATCATGTTCCTCATCGGCAAGCGCAACTGGGTGCAGATGGTCCTTGTGAGCGTTCTGGTGCCGCTGCTGATGTGGCTGGTGTTCTACAAGGTGCTTACCGTCAATATTCCGCTGGGTCCGCTGAACTTCCTGCGCACCCTCGTGGACATGATATAAGGAGGGAGCACAGTTATGGATTTTAGTCTGCTTCTTTCCAGCTATGCTACTGTCTGGTCCAACCCCGAGGTCCTTCTGATGACCTTCATCGGCGCACTGGGCGGCGTTCTGCTGGGCGCTATCCCGGGCATGACCGCCACCATGGGCGTGGCGCTGCTCATCCCCTTCTCCTTCGGCATGGACCTCATCCCGTCCATCGGCCTGCTGCTGGGCATCTACTGCGGCGGTATGTACGGCGGTTCCATTTCCGCTATCCTCATCCACGCCCCCGGCACGCCCGCCGCAGCCGCCACCCTGCTGGACGGCTACCCCATGTGTAAGAAAGGTCAGGCCGGCAAGGCACTGTCCGTTGCCATGTTCGCCTCCTTCTGCGGCGGCGTCATCGGCGCCCTCATCATGACCTTCCTGTCTCCGCTGGTCGCTGATATGGCCATGAACTTCGGCCCCGGCGAGATGTTCATGCTGGCCGTCTTCGGCCTGTCGGTCATCGTCGCAATTTCCGGTAAGTCTGTGGCCAAGGGCCTCATCAGCGCCTTCTTCGGTATGCTGCTCTGCACCGTCGGCCTCGACCCCACCAACGGCATCCCCCGCTTCATCACCACCAAGCAGACCGGCCTGCTGGATGGCTTCCAGTTCATCCCCACTCTGATCGGTCTGTTCGCTGTCTCTGAAGTCATCGCCGGCGTTGAGCGCATCATCCGCGGCGAAGAGCATGAGCAGAAGTCCAACGAGAAGATCACCAATGTCCTGCCCGATTGGAAGACCATCAAGCGGATCTGGCCCAACATCCTCTCCGGCGGCCTCATCGGCACCTTCATCGGCGCCATCCCCGGCGCAGGCGGTGACATCGCCGTCTTCGTTTCCTACGGCGCCAGCAAGTCCGCCAGCAAGCACCCCGAGCTGTACGGCACCGGCATCCCCAACGGCGTTGCTGCTACCGAGTCCGCCAACAACGGCTGCTCCGGCGGCGCTATGATCCCCCTGCTGTCTCTGGGCGTCCCCGGCGACTCCGTCACCGCCATCCTGCTGGGTGCCTTCATCATGAAGGGAATCACCCCCGGCCCCATGATGTACGTTACCGAGCTGCCCACCGTCTACCGCGTCTTCGCGGCTCTGATGCTGGCAAACCTCTGCATGCTGGTCGTCGGCTGCCTGGGCGTCCGCTTCTTTGCAAAGATCGTCTCCATCGAGAAGAAGATGCTCTACCCCATCATCCTCGTCATCTCCCTGCTGGGTGCTTTCTCCATCAACAAGAATGCCTTTGATGTGGGCGTTTGTGTCGCCTTCGGCATCATCGGCTGGCTGATGAACAAGTACGAGTTCCCGCTTTCTCCCATCCTGCTGGCCCTCATTCTGGGACCCATGTGCGAGAAGAACTTCGTGCGCTACATGAACATCCAGCGCGGCAACTTCTTCGCCATCACCACTTCTCCCATCGCAATGGTCTTTGCAACGGTCGCTATCCTGGTCATCGTCTACTCTGTCTATAACCAGAGCAAGATCAACAAGCGTGCTGCTGCAAACGCTGCACAGGAGAAGGCATAAGCTCAACATCCTGACAAGCTCTGTCTGTTACATTCCCATGAAGCTGCGGCTGTCCCGTTCCGTCGGGGCGGCCGCACTTCGCTTTGGGCAGCAAAAACGGAGGTCTGTTTATGTGGTTTGTATTTGCACTGGGCTCGGCCCTGTTTGCGGCCCTTACCTCGATCCTGGCCAAGGTGGGCATCGAGGGGGTCAACTCCACTCTGGCCACCGCCATCCGCACCGTGGTGGTGCTGGCCATGAGCTGGGGCATGGTGTTCCTCACCCGGGCCCAGGGGGGCATGGGTGAGATCAGCCGCCGGAGTTGGCTCTTCCTCATCCTATCGGGGCTGGCCACCGGAGCGTCCTGGCTGTGCTACTACCGGGCCCTGCAGCTTGGCCGGGCCTCTCAGGTGGTGTCCATCGACAAGCTCAGCGTGGTGATCACCCTGGTGCTGGCCTTTGTGTTCCTCCACGAGCCCTTTACCGCCAAAAGTATGGTGGGCTGCGCCCTCGTCGCCGCCGGCACCCTGTTTATGGTGCTGTAAAAGGGTAAGCTCCCTGCAAACAACAAGGCCCTCCCGGGTTTGCCTGGGAGGGCCTTTTGTGCTTGTCAGTGGGTGGTATCTTCTGCCGGAGCCTCAGGGTGGCGGCACTTGGCCAGCATATCCAGCTCCGGCATCAGCTCGGTGCTGATGACCGAGAGCATCTGCTCCATCTTGTCGCAGTCCTCAGCCGGGAAGCGCTTGCGCACACGCTCGATGACCGTGTGCAGGTAAGAATAGCTGATGCTGTAGTAATCGATGTATTTCTGGGTGGGGCGCAGGAAGTATTCGCGGCGGTCGGTGGTGGACTGGATCTTCTCCACATAGCCCTTTTTGACGAGGCTGCCGATTTTATAAGCCGCGTTGGGGGTGGAGATGCCCATCATACGGGAAAACTCTGCAATGGTGGGCTCCCCCATCGCCATGATGCCCTCCATGCAGAAGGACTCCACCGTGGTCAGCGTGGCTTCGCGGGTGGCAAAGCGCTGAAATACATTCTGATAAAAATGCAGCTTGAACTTTGTATAGACGTCCTGAAAGACTTCTTCCAGCATGGGGTTTTCCTCCAGTGAGCAAATAGCTCAAAAAATTTACTCTTTTGATAAGTATACCATGATTTGCGCCGGAGGGGAAGACAAAAATCTACGATTCCGTTAAGATTTTGTGACTTCTTCCTTCCCAGTATGGCCCATCCGCGCCTTGACGATGCTGAGCACGACGAGTTCGATGACGATGGCACAGGCCAGCAGCACGAAGGAGGTCAGGGTGTTGGCGGCATCGCCGAGGACAGCCTGTGCTGCGCCGCAGAGCAGATAGCAGCCCGCCGAGATGGCGGCGGCGGTCATGGCGTAGGGCAGCTGGGTGGAGACATGGTTCACGTGGCTGCAATGCGCGCCGGCAGAGGCCATGATGGTGGTGTCGGAGATGGGCGAGCAGTGGTCGCCGCAGACCGCGCCGGACAGGCAGGCGGCGATGGAGACCACCAGCATCTCACCCTCCGGGAACGCATGGCAGACGATGGGGACCAGAATCGAGAAAGTACCCCAGGACGTGCCGGTGGCAAAGGCGAGGAAGACCGCCACCACAAAGATGATGATGGGCAGCAGGTACTGCAGAGCCGCTGCAGAGCCGCTGAGCAGGCTTGCGACGTAGTATTTTGCGCCCAGCAGGCCGGTCATGCCGGAAAGCGTCCATGCCAGCGTCAGAATGAGCATGGGGCTGACCATGGCCTTGAAGCCCTCGGGGATGCAGGCGGCGAAGTCCTGAAAGGTCATGACTCCCCGCACCCGGTAAAACACGAAGGTGAACATCAGGGCAATGGCGCTGCCCAGCACGAGGCCCATGGAGGCGTTGCAGTCGGCAAAAGCGGTGACGAAGTCCACGCCCTCAAAGAAGCCGCCGGTGTACACCATGCCGAAGATGCAGGCCGCGATGAGCACCAGCACCGGCGCGATGAGGTCCACCACATGGCCGCGGGTGTCGCTGCCGTCGTCCGTGTCGTCGCCGTAGGGGCGGTCGTCGGTGGTGAAAAGGTCGCCCAGCAGGGCGTTATCCTCGTGCTTTTTCATGGGGCCGTAGTCGAGGCCGCTGAAGATGAGGAAGAGGCTCATCACCATGGTGAGGATGGCGTAGTAGTTATAAGGGATGGTGCGCAGGAACATGGTAAAGCCGTTGATGCCCGAGCCTTCCGGCACAGAGGACGTGACGGCGGCGGCCCAGCTGGACACCGGCGCGATGATGCAGACGGGTGCTGCGGTGGCGTCGATGAGGTAGGCCAGCTTTGCGCGGGAGACCTTCTGCCGGTCAGTGACCGGGCGCATGACGGAGCCGACGGTCAGGCAGTTGAAGTAGTCGTCCACAAAGATGAGGATGCCCAGCAGCAGGGTGGCGAACTGTGCGCCCGCCCGGGTGTGGATGTGGGTGGAGGCCCAGCGGCCAAAGGCGGCGCTGCCGCCGGCCTTGTTCATCAGGGCCACCAGAATGCCCAGCATCACCAGAAAGACGAGGATGCCGACGTTGCTGGAATCGGACAGCTTGGACACCATGCCGCCGTCTTCGTTGAAGAAAAGGGTGGTCAGCGCCAGCTCAAGGTTGCCGTTGGCGTAGAGCAGTGCGCCGGTGGCGATGCCCACCAGCAGCGAGGTGTAGACCTCTTTGGTGTTCAGGGCCAGCACGATGGCTATCACAGGGGGCAGCAGGGATAGCGCCGAGCTGTACACGGCGCAGGTGTAGGTGGAAGGGTCGTCGATTTTGCCGGGCGTTGCGGCGGTACACCACAGCAGCAGGGCAAACACCAGCAACGCACCCACCCACGAGAGATTGGTTTTTTTCATGATAAACTCCTCGGTTGATTTTTTTGCAGCCTGCCGGGCAGACTAACCCTTTAGAAGCCGTTTTCATAAGCATTGCACACCGCCCGAACGGCCTTTTTGCCCGCATACTGCGTTGCTTTCCCTTGCAATCCGCTCAGGATTGCTGCGGAAAATTGCCTTGTCTGCGAGCAAAAATTCTCGTCGTTCGATGCACCCTGCTTACAAAAACAGCTTCTAACGTGATGGGACACGGAAGGGGGTGTTGGCTGCGCCGGACTATAAAGCGATGTATTTAGAGCTGTTCCGTGCCAGCGAACAGGCGGCACGGCTTTTGCAGGAAGCTCAGGCCCGGGCCGAGCAGCAGCTGCTGGCTGCCGACCCGCCGCCCATCGAGCTTGCCGAGAAAAAAGAGTCTTAGCCCTTCTTGCTCTCGGCCTTGGCGGCAAACTTTGCGTCGTTGACCACAAAGCGCTCGTGGACGCCGCCGCCCACAGGGCCTTTCTCGTCGTACAGGGAGACTTTGAACACCAGCTTGCGGCCTTCCACAGCGGTCAGCTCGCTCTCGCAGGTGACGGTCATGCCCACGGGGGTGGGTGCGGTGTGCTCCAGCTCCAGCTTGGTGCCCACAGAGCCGCAGCCCTCATCCAAAGCGTCGGCGACGCTCATCCAGCAGGTCTTTTCGGCCAGCGCCACCAGTGCGGGGGTGGCGAAGACGTTCAGCGTGCCGCTGCCCATGGTCTTGGCGGTGTTCTCGGGGGTGACGGCGACGCTCTGCTTGCCGCGGATTCCAGTTTCTAACATATAAAAATTCCCTCTTTCTTAATTTGTCGTGATGCCGCGGTTTGCGGCAGATAATTTCACGTTTGTAAGGATACCACAAAATCCACGCCATTGCACCTGTTTTCTGGATTTTCCTTCAAAACTCTTTCCGTCTGAGGCCAAACGCGGTATCATAAGCTGGACAAGGAGGGAAAGAAGATGAACGATTTCTGGAAATCCTACGACATCACCCACGCCGAATACGGGGCCGATTACCGATGCTACCCGCTGTATGGCACTGTTCACCTCATGGAGCTGGCCATTTCGTTTGCCTTTATCGTGGGGGCGGCCCTGTGGTATCGCCGCAGTTCTGCCCGCACCCGGCGGCGCATTTTAGTCGGAGTCACCGCTTTGCTCCTGCTGGACGAAGCTGCCCTTCTGCTGGGGATGGCCCTGACCGGCCAGTGGAATTGGAGCTATCTGCCCCTGCACCTGTGCAATATCAATGTCTTCGTCTGTCTGTACAACACGATCACGGACAGAAACTGGTGCAAAGAGGAGCTGTATGCCCTCTGTATCCCGGGTGCAATGCTGGCACTGCTCTGCCCCAGCTGGCTGGATGTCCCCTCTTGGTGGACGCTCATCAATCTGCACTCCGTCAGTATCCATGCCCTGCTGGTACTCTATCCAGTCCTGCTGGTGGCGGGCGGCTACCGTCCCAGTCCCCGGCGGGTGCCGCAGGTGCTGGCGTTCCTGTTCGGCTCTGCCCTGCCCATCTACTTTCTGAATAAGTCCCTTAACACCAACTTCTATTTCCTCAATAATCCCTACGGGAACATCATCACCAGCACCTTCACGGCCCTGCTGGGCGAAAAATATTATATCCTGGGCTTCCTGCCTGCCACCGCGCTGGCGCTGTTCCTCATGTATCTGCCGTGGGCGGCGGACTATAAAAAGAAGAAGCGGGCATGAATGCAGTGCTTTAGAAAAAGGCAGTTCGGTCAGGACTGCCTTTTTCTGTTGCCCTAAATTGCACCCTTCCTGCAAAATAAATCTGCAAATTTCTTGCGTTTTGCGGTCTGTTTTATCAATTTTAAGAGAATGCTGATTTTTTATACAAAACTCCTTGACAGGAGCCATACGGCGTGTTATCATGAACACATGAACAGATGTTCATATATTGAAGCGAAAGGATGACAACGATGGCTGAGAATGCTCTTGCCCCAGAACAGAAGCTGCCCAAGGCCCCGCCGGAGCTGCCGGACGATGAGGTGCTCTACGAGCTGGCCGATTTGTTCCGGGTGTTCGGCGATTCCACCCGCATCAAGATCCTCTACGCCCTCCACGACGATGAGCTGTGTGTGCAGGACATTGCAAATGCCGTTCAGCTCAGCCAGTCGGCGGTGAGCCATCAGCTGCGGGTGCTCAAGGACTCGAAGCTCGTCCGCTTCCGCCGCGACGGCAAGACCATTTACTATGCACTGGACGATGACCATGTGCGCAGCATCCTCTCCATGGGCATGGACCACATCGAAGAGTGATGCCCCGAAAACGCTGTAAGCTCTGCTGCACCCGGCGGCGGAGCGGGGATATAGAAAGAAAGGCTGGTACTTATTATGAAAAAGAGCTACAAGATCGAAGTTGACTGCGCAAACTGCGCCCAGAAGATGGAGGATGCCGCCAACACGGTCGCCGGCGTCGCAAAGGCTACCGTCAGCTTCATGACCCAGAAGATGAACGTCGAGTTCGATGAGGGTGCCGACGTCAAGGCTACCATGCAGAACGTCCTCTCCGCCTGCAAGAAGGTCGAGGACGACTGCGAGATCTTTGGCATCTGAGTTTCGACTTATACTGCCGGGATGCGCGTGGAAAATGTGGAAAAATAAATCAGCTTTCAACAATTTCCACGGCGTTTTCAACATTCTGGACGCAAAAATAGAAAAATGAACGCGCATTTGCGGCTTTTTGCGGGAAAAACTCGTGGAAAAGCCGGGGGAAAGCGTGGAAAACAAGCCCCTTGTGGGGAAAACCTGTTGAATCTGAGAAAACTGCCCCAAAAGGAGGCTGGTACCCGTGACGAAAAAACAAAAGAAAATGCTGTACCGCATCATCGCCGCTCTGGCTCTGGTGCTGGTGCTCAAGCTGCTGCCGCCTCTGCCCGCGTCGGTGGAGCTGCTGCTCTACTGCATCCCCTACCTCGTGGTGGGCTGGGATGTGCTCCGCAAGGCCCTTCTGGGCATCAAGAACCGTCAGCCCTTTGATGAATGCTTCCTGATGGCCGTCGCCACCGTGGGTGCCTTTGCGTTGGGCGATTACGTCGAGGGCTGTGCCGTTATCATCTTCTACCAGATCGGCGAGCTGTTCCAGGGCGTTGCCGTCGGCAAGAGCCGCCGCAGCATCTCGGCCCTGATGGACATCCGGCCCGACTACGCCAACATCGAGGGCGAGGACGGCAAGCTGGAGCAGGTGGACCCCGATGAAGTCGAGATCGGCACCGTCATCGTGGTCCAGCCCGGCGAGCGTGTGCCTATCGACGGCGTCATCGTCGAGGGCGCTTCCACCCTCAACACCGCCGCCCTCACCGGCGAGAGCCTGCCCCGGGATGTCCGGTCCGGCGATGAGGTCATCAGCGGCTGTGTCAACATGAGCGGCCTGCTCAAGGTCAGGACCACCAAGGAGTTCGGCGAATCCACCGTCTCTAAAATTCTCGACCTCGTGGAAAATTCCAGCATGAAGAAGGCCCGCGCCGAGAACTTTATCACCCGCTTTGCCCGGGTGTATACCCCGGCGGTCTGCTACGGCGCGCTGGCGCTGGCCTTCATTCCCCCCATCGTTCTGCTGCTGATGGGCCAGCCCGCCCGCTTCGGCGATTGGGTCTACCGCGCCCTTACCTTCCTCGTCATCAGCTGCCCCTGCGCTCTGGTCATCTCTATCCCGCTGAGCTTCTTCGGCGGCATCGGCGGCGCCTCTGCCTGCGGCATCCTCGTCAAGGGCTCGACCTATCTGGAAGAGCTGGCCGATACCCGCGTCGTCGTCTTTGATAAGACCGGCACCCTGACCCAGGGTACCTTCAAGGTCGTCAAGGTCTGCCCCGTGGAGGGCGGTACCGAAGACAGCCTCGTGGAAGCCGCTGCGCTGGCCGAGAGCTGGTCGAAGCATCCCATCTCCCTGAGCATCAAGGCTGCTTACGGCAAGGACATCGACGCTGCCCGCGTCACCGACGTGGAGGAGCTGGGCGGCCACGGCGTCACCGCCAAGGTGGACGGCAAGCCGGTCGCTGCCGGTAATGCCCGCCTGATGGCAAAGCTGGGCCTCACCGTCCCCGATGTCCCCCAGACCGGCACCATCGTCCATGTGGCCATCGATGGCAAGTATGCGGGCTATCTGCTCATCTCCGACGTGGTGAAGCCCCACAGCGCACAGGCCATCAAGGGCCTCAAGCAGGCCGGCGTCCGCAAGACCGTCATGCTTACCGGCGACGCAGAGCCGGTGGCAAAGGCTGTCTCGGCAGAGCTGGGCATCGACGAGTACCACGCCGGTCTGCTGCCCGGCGATAAGGTGGACCAGATCGAGAAGCTCCTGGCCGCCAAGAACCCCAAAGAGATGCTGGCCTTCGTGGGTGACGGCATCAACGACGCCCCTGTCCTCTCCCGTGTGGATGTGGGCATCGCCATGGGTGCGCTGGGCTCTGACGCCGCCATTGAGGCCGCCGACGTCGTCCTGATGGATGACGACCCGGCCAAGATCGCCCTCGCCATGCGCATTGCCCGCCGCACCAAGAGCATCGTCTACCAGAACATCGTCTTTGCTCTGGCCATCAAGGCGGCCTGCCTGCTGCTGGGTGCTCTGGGTATCGCCAATATGTGGGCGGCCATCTTCGCCGACGTCGGCGTCATGGTCCTCGCTGTCCTGAATGCGACCCGCGCCCTCTATACGAAAAACCTCACCCAAAAATAAAAGATATAAGGCAAAGAGGGTTCTGTGCGGATCGGAAGAGCACGAC
>NZ_JBBNIH010000144.1:0-22677 GCF_040094125.1 Faecalibacterium longum | reverse complement strand
TCAGACCCCGAAGGGGAAGTCGAAACGGAAAAAAGCTAGCCGCTTCGCTAAACGCTTTTTTCTCGTTTCTCCGATTTGCTGCTTCGCAGCTAATCAGAGCCGCTGCGGAACGCGGCGCATCTCTCCCGAGCGCTCGAGGCTGCTGGCGGCAGCATCCAGCGCAAAGGCCAGCGCTGCGCCCAGCACCACGTCGATGCAGCTGTGCTGCTTGAGCAGCATGGTGGACAGGATGATGGCCATGCCCAGAACATTCGCGGCAGGCCGCATCCAGCGGCGGCCCGGCTCGTCGAAGCAGCGGCTCCGGCGGTAGCCTATCATCAACGTCACCGTGTTGAGGACGTGGATGGACGGGCAGACATTCTTGGAGCTGTCAACGGCATAGAGCATCCGCACCAGACGGGCGAAGATGTCGCTGCCATACACCCGGTAGGGCCGCAGAGCAAGCCCTGTGGGCAGAAGGACATAACAGCTCAGCGCGATGGTCATACCGGCGAAGAGGCACAGGCAGACCCGCCAGAAGTCGCTGCGCTCGCCGTGCCGCAGCAGATAGAACAGGGTAAAGGGGATCCACGCGAACCATGCAAAATAGGGGACGATGGCGTACTTGCAGAAAGGGATGACATCGTCCAGCTGGCAGTGTACCCAGATGGCAGGGACGGTGATATTCACCTCGAGCCAGTGGAACGCGGTCAGATAAAATACAGTATAAAGAGCCATGAAAGAGATGGGATGGCGTGCGATCCAGCTGCGCATCAGTAACACTTCCTTTTAGGGGCAGTATTCCATTTCGCCCCGGCTTCATAGCATTATACGCCCCAATCATGAACAAAACAAGACAAAAATCTGACAATCTTACTAAAACAGCCTGCGAAAAACTGTGCAGATAGTCGAGCTGTTTTTGTGCCGCAAACAAAAACAAGCCGCTGCCAGTTAGCAGCGGCTTGTTGCTTGAAGTTCAAGCAATGCCGTTCGGAATGGGTAAGTTCAGACGGCGGCGAAACTCAGATGAGTACGCTGGGCTGTTATGCATTCTTTGCAGCGTGCTTCTTGGTCGCATGGAGGAAGAGAGCCAGCATTGCGATGGCGAAGATAACGCCGATGGGATATGCAACAGCGGTGTTGTAGATGGTAGCGCCCTCAGCGGTCTTGCTGTTGAGGATGCTGCCCAGGCACTCAGGAGCCAGAATGAAGTAAGTAGAAGAAACTGCGCTCATGAAGGTAGCAGGCACAGCGGTGATCCAGTAGTTCTTCTTCTCCTGGAAGAGGTACATGGAAGCAGCCCACAGAACGATCATAGCCAGAGTCTGGTTGGTCCAGCTGAAGTAGCGCCAGATAACGGTGTAGTTGATGAAGCCCAGTGCATTGCCGATGCCCAGGAAAGAGCCAACGCCCAGAACGGGGATGCAGAGCTTCAGGCGGTTTGCGTAGCTGTCCTGATCGATCTTGAACCAGTCGGCCAGGGTCAGACGAGCGGAACGGAATGCGGTATCGCCAGAGGTGATGGGGCAGACGACGACGCCGATCATAGCCAGTGCGATGCCCACACCGCCCATGGTCTTGGAGCAGACGTCGTAGATAGCAGCGGACTGGCCCTCAGCCAGAGCAGCTGCCAGACCGGTGTTCAGACCACCGGTGATCTCGTACAGGGAGCAGCCAGCTGCGGCCCAGATCAGAGCGATGATGCCCTCGCAGACCATTGCGCCGTAGAAGACGAAGTGGCCCTGCTTCTCACTCTTCATGCAGCGAGCCATCAGAGGCGACTGAGTGGAGTGGAAACCGGAGATAGCGCCGCAGGCGACGGTGATGAACATGAAGCTCCAGATAGGAGTTCCGGAGGGATGCATGCTGCCGAAGTGCTCCCAGATCTCGGGGATGGTGTAGGCGGGGTTGGTGAAGATGCCAAAGATAACGCCGACAGCCATGATGATCAGGCAGATGCCGAAGATGGGGTAGATCTTACCGATGACGGCGTCGATGGAGATGAAGGTCGCGATGAAGTAGTAGACCAGGATGATGACCAGCCAGAACAGGGTAGTGGTCAGAACACCGGACATACCGTTGTTCTTGCACAGGGTGACGATCAGGCCGGCAGGGCCGACTGCGAACACAGTACCGACCATGATCAGCAGCACGACGGAGAACACACGCATGACGTTCTGCATCACAGGGCCGAGGTATTTGCCGGTGATCTCTGCGATAGAGCCGCCGTCATTACGCTCGCTCATCATGCCGGAGAAGTAGTCGTGGACACCACCTGCAAAGATGGTGCCGAAGGTGATCCACAGGAATACCACAGGGCCCCACAGAGCACCCTGCAGTGCGCCGAAGATGGGGCCGAGGCCCGCGATGTTCAGCAGCTGGACCAGAAACAGCTTCCACTGGGGCATCACGACGTAGTCAACACCGTCGTTGATGCGGACAGCGGGAGTTTCACGGTCATCGGGTCCGAACGTGTTGTCAACGATCTTGCCATAGACGAAGTAACCGCCGATCAGGATCGCTAAACAGAGTAAGAAACTAATCATACCAGAAACCTCCTTTTTGATTTCTACAGCCGGCCCCATTCTGCCGACTGCCAAAATCATCCTTGGCCTTATGTTAACACATTCTTCATAAAATGAATAATATGCTTCTGGTATGGGTCATATATCAAAAAATATATGGCCCGGCACCCTGTTTGTGGGATGCCGGGCCATATTTTAACGAAGATGCGATTGAATTTCGAGGCTGTTTCTCTTTGAAACGATTCCGGAAATGTCCGGAGGGCAGTTTGCCGAAAATTCTTGCACGTTTTTGTGCAGAGTGCTGAGGCGAGGCACTTTTTTGCCTTTTTTCGTGGCTTTTTCGCATAAAATGGCGAGAACTGAAAAACGTCCTTATTTTACCGTGAGGGCGGCTTCCCGGTGGAGCAGGTCGATGAATGCCTGTTCTTCGGACCGGAGCGCGCCGTGGTCGGGGTAGACCAGCACGTCCCGCATGACCTGACGCTGGGCGGGGCATTTTTTGAGCACCAGATGGAACTGGTCCAGCGCCCGCTGGGGCATGGGGGAGGCCCACATATAAGCTGAGGGCAGCTGCTGCAAGATAGAAAGCTGGCTGCACCGCTCGTAGACATGGATGCGGCGGCTGTCGTTGACGTGCCAGCGCACGCCGTCGCCGCCGTCTTCGCCGGGGAGCTGGAAGTCGTCGTGCATGATCTCCATATAATGGTTCAGCTCCGAGAGGTCTTTCACCTCGTGCTTGGCCAGCGGGCCGTCCCGGTTGGTGAGCAGGCGGTACTCGAACTCCATCACAGGCTCCATTTTCAGGCCCCGGCGGGCGCAGTAGTGGATGTAGTGGTCGTCGTCCTCGGCGGCATACCGCAGCAGCGCCAGGTGATAACCCCGGCGCAGCACGAAGTCCAGCGCCTCCATGGAGCCGCCCTCCCGGATGTGGATGCGGAGCTGGTCGGCCCCGGCGGCTTCTTTCAAGAAATCCACCGCCGCATAGGAGGCGTAGGTGGCGTGGGAGATCATCACCCGCAGCTCGGCGCAGCGCTCCCGGGCGTGGTGGGCATCTTCGGTCAGGCGGTCTACCTCTTCCAACACCCGCGCGGCCTGCTCGATGAACCGCCGCCCCTGCTCGGTGGGGATCATGCCGGTGGACGAGCGCTCAAAGATGCGCAGGCCGTATTCCTCTTCCAGATTCTTCAGCGCTTTGCTGACGTTGGGCTGGGCGGCGTAGAGCTGCTTTGCCGCAGCGCTCACCGAGCCCCATTTCTTAATGGCAACGAGATAACGCAGTTCTGTGATGTTCAAAGCTCTTCTCCCCCGGTCAATGCAGATTCTCCTTTATTTTATCAGCCCGGCGGCAGGCGTGTCAAGCCGCGGTTGACGCCTCGAAGAGCGGGGCTTATAATAAAGAAAAATGCCCCGCTCAAAAGCAGGGCAGGAGGTGGAAGCTATGGAGCGTTACCGCGTTGTGCGCATCGAAGAGCAGATGTACGGCTGCGAAGAGCTGCCCGAAGGGGCCGAGGTCTGCTGTGACGTGACGGTAGAGGCAGCGGACGGCATCCGGAAGACCCTGTCCTGCCCCGACGCCGAGCTGACACGGCAGGGCATCGACGAGGGAGACACTGTGCTCTGGGACGGCACGACCCTGCGCAAAGCCTGAATTTGGAAGAGAGCTGGAAAAGGAGAGGAACATCATGAAAAAAATCGAGACTTCTGCCCTCATCGGCCTGGGTGCGCTGGGCATCCTCTTTGGCCGGAAGATGCCCGGCGTGAAGGTCATTGCGGACGCGGAGCGCGTTGCCCGCTACTCGGCCCAGCCGGTGGTCTGCAACGGCAAAGAGTGCCATTTCGACTATGTTACGCCGGAGCAGGGCCAGCCGGTTGACCTGGTCCTCGTGGCCGTCAAGGCCACTGTGCTTGAGCAGGCCATCAAGGACATCAAAAAGTTCGTCGGCCCCGACACTATCATCGTCAGCGTGCTCAACGGCATCACCAGTGAGAATGACATCGAAGCTGTCTATCCCGGCCACTGCCTGTGGAGCGTCGCCATCGGGATGGACGCTACCCGCGTGGGCCGCAGCCTGACGTTCGGTGCCGAAGGCCGCATTCAGTTCGGTGAGAAGAGCGGCGAGATGACCGACCGCGTAAAAGCGGTGGACGAATACCTCACCGCCTGCGGCATCGCCAGCGAGCCCTGCAATGACATCCTCTTCAAGCAGTGGAGCAAGCTGATGGTCAACGACGGCCTCAATCAGGCGGCCGCTGCTTTTGACCTGCCCTACGGCGGCCTGACCAAGCCCGGCCCGGCCTATGATAAGATGATTGAAGCTATGCAGGAAGTCATTGATTTGTCGGTGCTGGAGGGCGTCAATCTGCCTGCCGACAACCACAAAGCCTTCCTCGAATCCATGGCCCCCACCTTCAAGCCCGACGGAATGCCCAGTATGCGGCAGGACGTCCTCGCCAAGCGCCCCACCGAGGTGGAGCAGTTTGCAGGTGTCGTCCGCCGTCTGGCCCAAAAGCACGGGATGCCCACTCCGGCCAACGATTTCTTCTATGAAAAGATCCGGGAGATCGAGGCCAATTACAATAAATAAGGAGACACCATGCACAGCATTTATTTTGCCCGCCACGGCGAGACGGTCTGGAACGTGGAGAATAAGATCTGCGGCATGACCGACAGCCCCCTCACCAAAAAAGGCCGTCAGCAGGCCCGGGAGCTGGGCCAGAAGGTCAAGGAAAGCGGCGTCCACATCGACGAGATATTGTACTCGCCTCTGAGCCGCGCCGCCGACACCGCAAAGGCCGTGGCCGAGGCCACCGGCCTGCCCGCCCGCTGTGAGCCCCGCCTGCGGGAGCAGTGCTTTGGCAAATACGAAGGCACGCCCCGGGACGGCGCAGAGTTCCGCATCTCCAAGACCCATTTTGCCGACCGCTACGACGGCGGCGAGAGCATGATGCAGCTGGCCCAGCGCATTTATAATCTGCTGGACGAGCTGCGGCAGGATGAGAACAAGACCTATCTTCTCGTGGCTCACAACGGCATTGCCCGTGTAGTGGAGTCCTATTTCCACGATATGACCAACGAGGAGTATTCCGCCGCCGGCATCAAAAACTGTGAGTTGGTGGAATACCGGTTCGAATAACAGCAAAAAGGCCATCGGGAGAACCCGATGGCCTTTCTTTTCAACAGGATGCTTTGCGATAGTGGAAAACTTTGTCCTTGGTGATGAACATCAGTACCGTGACGCAGAGCGCACCGGCTTCGGCTGCCGTGACGGCCAGCCAGACGCCCTCGATGCCCAGAACCATGGGCAGGAAGATGAGGGCCAGCAGCTGGAACAGCAAAGTGCGCAGGAAGGAGATGAGCGCACTGGTCACGCCGTCGCCCAGAGCAGTGAAGAAGGAGGAGCCGTAGACATTGAAGCCCATGAGGAAGAAGTTCAGGGCGTAGACGCGGAAGGCGTGGCTGGTCAGTGCCAGCAGCTCGGCGTCGTAGCCCACAAAGATGCGGGCCACATAGGGGATGACCAGCATGGAGAGGGCGGTCATAACGACGGCGATGACGCCGATGAGGCGGAGACTCTTGGAGTAAAGGTTGTTCAGCTCGGCGTGGTTGCGTGCGCCGTAGTGGTAGCTGACGATGGGGGCGCTGCCGACGGCATAGCCCACGAAGACGGCCACAAACAGGAACGCCGCATACATGATGACGCCATAAGCCGCGACACCGTTTTCACCGGCAAAGCGGAGGAGCTGGTAATTGTAAAGAATGTTGACCAGCGACATGGAAAGATTGGTCATCAGCTCCGAGGAGCCGTTGATGCAGGCGCTGCGGATGACGCCGCCGTTCCACTGGGCGCGGCCCAGATGGATAGAGCTGGTGGAGCACTTATTAAGGAAGTAGAACACTGGCAGCACGCCGCCCACGGCCTGACTGATGAAAGTGGCGATGGCCGCGCCCTCCACGCCGCCGTGAAGCATACCCACCAGCACGACGTCCAATACCATGTTGGTAACGCCTGCCGCCACCGTGAAGGCGAAGCCCAGATGCGGCTTTTCGGCGGTGACGAAGAAGCTCTGGAACATATTCTGCAAAATGAAGAAGGGCAGGGACAGCATCAGGAGGCGGCCATACCGGACGGCATAATCCAGCATCTCGCCCTCTGCGCCCAGCAGCGCCGCCGCCGGGCGGACGATGAGAACGCCGACGGCGGAGAGAACGATGCCCGCGAGGAGGCCCGTCCAGACAAAAAGGCTGAAATAGCGGTCGGCCTTTTCCCGGTCGCCCTCGCCCAGCGTGATGCCCACGATGGCGCTGCCGCCGGTGCCAAGCATGAAGCCCACCGAGCCGACCAGCATCGGCACAGGCATGATGAGGTTGACGGCGGCAAAAGCCGTTTTGCCCACAAAGTTCGAGACGCACAGGCCGTCCACGATGCCGTAGATGGAGGTGAACAGCATGGTGCCGACGCAGGGCAGCACGAACCGCAAAAGGCGGCTGTAATCAAAGTGGTCAGATAACTGTATTTTCTGCTTTGACATGGGTACTCCTTGTTACATCCCGGGCCGCCAGCCGGTGCAGTAGCGGGCATAATCCCGGTCTGCCTGCTTGACGTAGAGCACCAGCTCCTCGCCGCCGTCCTTTTTGGTGCGCTGACGCACCTTGGTGGGCAGGTTCTGGCGGTGGAGCAGTTCGATCTCGTCGTTCAGCTCTTCTTCGGTGTCAAAGGTGTCCAGCTCGATCCAGTGGGTGGCAAAGAGCCAGAATTTTACAAGATGTTCGTTCAAGATCCAATTTCCTCCGATGCATTCAGACGGTAAAAGGGCGCGATGGCGTTCACGTCGCCGTGGCGCACGATGGAATAGGTGATGTCACAGTAGGGCTGGATGGCGGTGCTCTTCTCGACGGTGGAGATGAGCAGGACCTGCAGCTGCATCCGGCGGAACAGCTCCATCATGGGACGGATGCGGTCGCTGGTCATCTTGCTGAACGCTTCGTCCAGCAGCACCAGACGGATGCTGTTCTCGCTCTTCTGGTAAATCTGGAGCAGCGACGCGCAGATAGCTACATAGAAGGGGGCCTGATTCTCGCCGCCGGAGGAATCGCGGCTGACGCGGGAAAGGGAAGCCTGCTGGCCGGAGACGGTGTTGGTCACTTTGATGTCGTAGTCGAGATAGGTGCGGTAGTCTACATAATCCGAAAGGGTGACATTCTCGGGGCGGCGGCCCTCCTGCCGGGCGCGGGTGTTCTCGTCCACATCGGCCATGATCTTTTCCATCAGCTCGTCCACCTGACGCTCATAGACGGGGTCGGCGGTGGCGGCGAGGTTGTCCAGCGAGTCGCCGTCGGTCATCTGCTGGTTTCCCTTGTCCACGATGACCTGATAGAATGCGGCCAGCTGGGGGTCGCGGCTGGGGCCAAGCTCAAAGCGGTAGACCTCTTCGCCGTAGGTCAGCTGTTCCATCACCTTGTTCAGCTCCCGGAACTGCCGCCGTGCGTTGAAGATGTCATCCTTCATCCGGAAGAGGATGTCCTTGCGGAAGCGGTCCTTGCAGTCGCGCTGTGCCTGCTCGAGGCGGGCGGCGTACCGCTCCAAATCAATGCGCACGAGGCTCTCGTGCTGGGCGCGGTACTGCTCGATGCCTGTAAGGCCCAGCGGATGATCGCAGACATAGCGGGTGTTGTACTCTTTCTGGGCAGGCTCGAGGGTGCCGGTGAGGTAGACGGCCAGTGCGTCGTCCAGCCGGGCCTGTGCCTTTTCGGCGGACTGGGCCGCATAGCGCGGGCCTTTGTCCTTGCTCAGGGCCGCAAAGCGCTCCCGTGCCAGCGGCTCCAAAAGCGGGTACTGCCCGAAGAACCGGTCGGCGGCATCCTTTGCCTGCCTGGCGGTCTCTTCTGCCTTGGTCTGCTCAGCCTCGCAGGAGGCCAGCTGCTTTTCGCAGACACGGATGTCGCCGCCGGCTGTCTCCACAGCGGCGCGGGCGGCGTCCCACGCGGCCTCGCGGGCCTCGTCCTCTTTGTAAAGCTGCTGCAGCATCGGGTTCTCGCGGCACTCGGCCAGCTTCTGCTCCTGTGCGGTGCAGTCGGCGCGGGCCGCTTCCAGCGCGGCGCGGGCGTCCCACAGCGCGGCCAGCTCATCCATGACGCTGCTGTGCAGCACATCCTGATAGCTGTCCCGTGCGGCTTTGAGGGCGGCGGCAGACTGCGCCGCTTCCTTGCTGCGGGCGGTCAGCTCATCCAGAGCTTTCGTCAGCGCTTCGGCCCGGGCGCGGCGGGCGTCAAGGCCGATATACCGCTGGGGTGTGCGGAGACGCTCGAGGCGGAAGGGGTGGTGGCGCAGCAGGTCGCGGGTAGCGCTGTCGGGATAGTTTTCCAGTGTGTCGGGGGTGTCACAGCAGACGATGCGCCGCAGGATGGTGTCGGCGTACTGTGCGGCCAGCGGGTTCTCGCTTCGGACCTGCGCGGCGAGGCTGTCGGCAGGGGCGGCGTCGGCCTTGCGGTTGGCCGTGCGGATGCTGGGGGTGTCCAGCAGGCTGATGGGGCCGACCTTGTCCCGCAGGGCCACAAAGGCGCTCTTGGCGGCGGCGTAGTGGGCAGGCGGCACGAGGATGTCGAACCGGCGGTCGCCGAGGCAGGCTTCCACGCAGTCCTGCCAGCTCTCGTCCTCGACGCTCAGCAGTTCGCAGAAGATTTTGGCGTCCGGCGTCATGCCGCGGCTCTTGAGCTCAGCGTTCACGGCGTCCCGCACTCTGGTGGCGGCGTCGCCGTGGGGGTAGACCCACCGGCCTCCCGAGACGGAGGCCAGCTCCGCCTGCTTTTCCTGTACTTCGGCGGTGAGGGCGTCGGCGCTCTGCCGTGCGGCGAAATACTGCTCTTCCAGCGGCTTTTCCAGCCCGGCGAGGGCGCTTTGGAGCTGAGGCAGAGTCTCCGCCGTCAGTGAGGCAGGCCAGAGCGATTTTTCGACGGCAAAGCCGCTGCGCTGCAAGCTCTGCAAGAGGCTCTGCACTTTGCCTGCGGCGGCTTCGCTTCTGGAAGTGTCCCGGCCGGCCTTGTCCAGTGCGGTCTTTTTGCGGGCCAGCTCTTCACTCAGGGCGTCCAGCGCCCGGCCCTCGCCGCTGGCGGCGGCACTGTGGGCCGAGAGGTAGGCCCGGCGGGCCTCGGCTTCGGCGTCTTTTGCGGCGGCGTAGCGGGCTGTCAGCTCTTCGTGCTGGCGCTTTCCGGCGGCAAGATGCTCCTGCCAGGTGTTCGTCCCGGCGGCGGCTTCCTCAGCACGGGCCAGCAGGGCAGTGCCTCGGTTGACGAGGGCTTCCGTTTCCTTCTGGGCAGCTTCGCGGCCATAGTCCACGATTTGTTCCAGCGCGGCGGCGCGGGTCTGGGCTTCGGCCAGCACGGCGTGGAGGTTTTCCAACTCCACCCGGTCGCCCTGCAAAGCTTCCAAATCAAGCTCGGGCTGAGGCAGGATGTACTGATATAAAAACTCCCGGAAGTTGGGGATCTCGTCCATACTGGTACCCATCTGGAAGACTTCGTTGAACTTCTTGCCCAGCGGGCTTGCGGCGCGGCCGATGCCCAGCGCCCGGCAGATGCGGTCGCGGGCTTCGCCGGGGCTGCGGGTGTAGGAGAGACGGCCCACAGCGGGCTTGAAGTTCTCCTTCGAGCTGGGCGCGCCGGTGCGGGGGTCGATGAAGGGCAGCTGCTCGAGGGTGCAGCCGTCCTCGGAGATATACCAGGTCTGGTCGCCGGGATGGAGCTCCTGCATGGGGCCTTCCGACTCGACCCGGACGGCGATGACGAAGTGGGTGCGCTTGACGCTGTCCCAGAACTCCGCGCCGATGTAGGCCACGGTGCGGCCCGGGCGGCGGTAGGCGTTCTCGCCGCGCTGCTTGGCGTGGACAGAGCCTTGCAGGGTGCGGCCGCTCTTTTTGTTGCCGAGAGCGTTGAAGTTGCGGTTGGTGGTCAGGCAGTAGCGGATGGCGTCGAGGATGGTGGTCTTGCCCACGGCGTTGACGCCGATCATGTAGGTCAGCCGGGCGCAGTCGAAGGTGACGTTCTCAAAGTTGTGCCAGTTGATGAGCTTCAGGCGTTTCAGTTCTATCATTCTTCCACCTCCACGGCAGCGGTGCCGTCCTCCGGCCGCTCATAAAGCGAAAGCTCACTGCGGGTGCGGGTTACCTCGGCGGCAGCGTCCGCAAGGTCGGAATCCGGCAGAGCGAGCAATACAGTGGGGAATACTTCGATGCGGCTGTCCAGCCCGGAAAGCCGCCCCACCGGCCGGGCCAGATTGTACCGGCGCAGGGTGCGCAGCAGCTTTTCCAGCGTGGGCTGGTCGAGGCGGCGGGGCAGGTTCATCTTTTGGAGTTCGGCCTGTACCTCTTCCACCGTCACCAGAACCTGGTCGGCGCTGGCCGAGAGGCTCTCCCGCTTTTGGAGGTAGAGCAGGCGCAGGACTAAGAGCAGGATGCTCTCGTACTTCAGAAGCCGAGCCTGACTGCCCTCATGCTCGTTGACGAGGGCCGCCGCCTGCAGCGGGGCGGGGTAGAGCACCACCGAGTAGCCCAGCGGCGCAAACACGGCCCGCACTTCGTTGAGGTGGTCCTGAACATAAAGATATTTGGCGCGCTGGTCCTCCACGCCGCCCAGCACAAAGCAGTGATTGAGCAGATAATTTGCGCACTCTTCCAGCATTTTATTCGTTTCGGTCATCTTCGGCGTCCTCCTTGCGGGGTGTCAGAGTAAATTCTTCAAACCGGAAGCCGCCCCGCGTGGCCCACTCGCCGGTGAGCTGGATGTCATAACAGCGGCGCGGCGACTGGGAGTAGGTGTGCAGTCCGATGATGCGTGCGAAGTCGTTCGGGTATTCGTCGGCGAGGGTGGACGCCGAGACAGAAGGCCGTGCGGACAGCGCCTGCCGGGCGAGGATGTCCACGTTCTCCTCGGTGACGGCCATCCGGGCGTAGTCCAGCAGGAGCTTCTGCTCCCGGCGGAGCTGCTCTTCGTCCAGCTGTCCGGCCTGCACCGGGGCCAGCGGCGCGTCGGTGCGGGGTGCGGCCGGAGGATAGAGCGGCTTTTCGCCGAAGACCTGCACCGGCCAGAGCTTGAGCCGCGCGGCCAGCGGGCCGTCGTCCGGCTCAAAGAGTTGGTCGGGCGTTTTGATGTTCTCAGCGTACCGCCGCAGCAGGGCGGTGACGCTGCCCTGGGCCGAGCGGTCGCTCAGCAGCAGGAACTGCGCCCGCTGAACGGCCCGCTTGCGGTAGCGGACGTGGCTGGCGTCGATCTCCCGGATGAGGGTGCTCATCTCTTCGAGGGCGTCCCGCTGTTTCTGGATGAGGGCGCGGACGGCGGGAGCGGCCTCGCTCGGGGCGCAGCGCTCCACCCGGGCGTAATCCAGCGCCAGCTGGGGCAGGTAGTTCGTCTCGCAGTCGTCCAGTCCCTCTTCGAGGAAGGCGCGGTAGTTGAACAGGTTGTCGCTGGTCTTGAAGCGGTGGTAGGCGGCCGCCACCACCTTTTCTTCGTACTGGTCGAAAAGCTCCAAGACTTCCTGCGGGGTGCGGTTGCGGGTGAGGCGGTCGATGTAGTGGCCGATGGAGGCGTTGAGGGCGCGGAGGGACTTGTTCAGCGCCTCAAGGTCGCCGGCTACCTCCCGCAGGACGTTCTCGTAGGGGCTCTTCTCTTCGCCCACGTTCTGCAAAAGCTGCCACGCCTTGTAGAGCTTGCCGGTGTAGGTGACGACCCGGGGGTTCAGGATCTCTTCCAGCGCTTCGAGAAGCGGCGTCACCTCCGGCACAAAGGCCAGCGCAGGCTCTTCTTCGTAGCTGCCGGGCTGTTCGGCCAGCCAGCCGGTGCGCCGCAGCCGCAGCAGAAAGCCCAGCGCCAGCGTGTGGGGGTCGCGGGTGGGCTGCTCGGCCTCATCGCCCGCGTCGTCGGCGTCCAGTGCCAGAGGCTTTGCCAGCGCGGCGAAGTAATCCTCGGCCCGGGATACGGCCTCGGCCCGCAGGATGCTGTAATCTGCCGTGTGGCGGCACTCCTCCCACAGCAAGAGCAGCAGCTCTGCATAAAATGCCCGGTTCGGCCCCGCCAGCGGCCGGAACAGCCGCGGGCTGACCAGTTCAAACAACTGCATCCGTATGCCCCTTTCAATCGGTAAATATCGACTTCTATTGTACCACAGTTGACAGGGATTTGCACCCCGCCGGGAAATAAAAACACGGGCCGGCAAAGCGGTATAAAACCCCTTTGCCGGCCCGTGCGGCGCTCCCTTATTCCCAGACCCGGCGGCAATGCCGCACAAAAGCCTGACAATGATTGATTCGATGATAGCACGACTTTGGCATTCTGTCAACCAAATTGCTGAAAAAAGAAGAAAGTGTGAAAGGATTTCTCCAATCTTTTCCTGAAATTACACACATTTTCCACGAATTTGTGATAGCCTTAAATACAGAAGAACTCCCCGATAATGTACTCGTTCGAAATACAAGGCGGAACTACTCCTGATAGATGCACAACAGCCCCCCGGAATGCAGGACTCCGGGGGGCTTCGTGTTTATAAGAGGCGTTTACCAGCAGCCGCGCACCCGGAAATCCCGCTCCCATGGGTCGGGGGCGAGGTCGCGCTGGCGGAGCGAGGTGATCTGGATATAGTCGCTGCGCTGGATGAGGGCGAACAGCTTGAGGAAGAGGGCCGGGTCGCCCTGCACCTCCAGCGTGACCGAGCCGTCGTCCTCGTTCTCCACCCAGCCGGTGAGGCCAAGGCTCTGGGCGGCGTACCGGGCGCGGTAGCGGAAGCCCACGCCCTGCACCTGCCCTTCGATGGAGTACCGCCGCCGGACGGTGCCCTCGGGCAGGGCGGGGGGCTGGCGGTCCTTTTCATTCAGAAAATCAAACATAAGCGGCTTACAGCTCCTGATATGCGCTCATCAGAGCGGGGATGAACTGCTTTTTGCGGCTGACGACGCCGGGCAGCACCCAGCTGCCATCTTCTTCCGGCTCCTTCTCGAAGCCGCTGCGCAGCATCTCGTCGGCATGACGGCCGGTGCAGATGACGACGCTCTCTTCCTTCGGCACATCGGTCAGCAGCATATAGAGGTCCTCCACGTTCTGCTTGCCGCAGGCTTCGGGCAGATAGGGGGTGAGCAGCTTCTGGGCCGCTTTCAGGTTCTTGCGGGTCATGTAGCTGCCCTGCGCCACGCCGAAGCGGACGTCGCCGCACATGAACACCTTGAAATCCTGCAGGAAGACTTCCTCCGGGGTCTTGCCGTCCAGCTTCTCGCCGGCCTCGAACATCTCGGAGGCAAAGGCGTCGATCTCGACGCCCGCGATTTTGGCGAGGCGGTTGGCGATGGAGACATCGACGGGAGTGCAGGTGGGGCTGCGGAAGACCAGCGTATCCGAGAGGATGGCCGCCAGCAGCAGACCGGCGATCTGAGGCCGTATCTCGACGCCGTTCTCATCGTACATCTGGGTGATGATGGTGGCGGTGCAGCCTACGGGCTGGTTGCGGAAATAGACCGGGCCGCTGGTCTCAAGGCTGCCGATGCGGTGGTGGTCGATGATCTCCAGGATCTCAGCCTGGTCGAAGCCCTCCACGGCCTGAGTGGCCTCGTTGTGGTCCACCAGGATGATGCGGCGCTTGCGCAGGGCGATGATGTTGCGGCGGCTGACCATGCCGCAGTACTTGCCGTCCTCGTCGAGGATGGGGAAGTAGCGGTGGCGCACCTTGGCCATCACGCGGGTGACGTCGGCCACCGGGGTGACGAGGGTGAATTTCATGATGTCGTCGCGGGTCATATAGTAGGAGATGGGGGCGCACTGGCTCATGAGCTTGCCGGCGGCGTAGGTGTCGCAGGGGGCGGTCATGATGGCAACGCCGGTCTCCTCGGCAATGCGCTGGATGGTGCGGCCCACCTTGGCGCCGTTGCAGATGATGAGGAGGGATGCTTCCTTCTCGATGGCGCACAGCTGGCTCTCATAGCGGTTGGTCAGGATGACGATGTCGCCCTTTTCGACGTTGTTTTCCAGCATCTCAGGGGTGGCAGTGCCGATTTTGATATGACCGGTGGTGCAGACGGCGTTCTCGTTGCCGACGACCATGGTGCCGCCGAGGGTCTCGAGGATATTTTTATAGGTGGTGCGGCTGGTGGCAAGCACACCGGTGTCGAACACGTCCATGTTGGCCGTGGCGATGTCCTTCACGGTGATGATGCCTTCCAGCTCGTTGTCGGCGCTCGTGATGGGCAGGGTGTCGATCTGCTGGTCACGCATGATCTCCCATGCCTTGCGCAGACTGGTGGAGCCGGGGATGCCGGGCATCTCGCGGTAGTCCACATCACGGATCTTCGGGTTGACATCGGTACACATCCGGGGCGGCGCGACGCCGAACCGCTTGAGCACGAATTCCGTCTCCTGGTTCATCCGTCCGGCCCGGCGGGCCTCGCAGACGAGGGAGCTTGTCTTATTTTTCAGCTCTGCATACGCAATGGCAGAGCAGATAGAGTCGGTGTCCGGGTTGCGATGTCCGATGACCACGACTTTATGAGCTGTCTTTGGCATAGATTCCTTCCCCCTTGTGGGTCATGGGTTGTCCTTCTTATCATGATACCGGAGCGCCGTTTTATCCGCGTCCCTGCACGGCGCGGAAAAGGGAAGCCCTCTGGTAACTTTCATTGTAACACAAGATGGAATGGGGGTAAAGTGGCGCAGAGGAGCAGGATTCTTAAAATTTTGAGAGATTCTTGTATACATCTTCTTGCCTTTTGGGAAAAGGCGCTGTATCATAGGGATAAGTCTGTATACTTTGAAAAAGCCCCTTCGGGGGCGGCGCGGAGGAGCGAATGACGAGCACAAAATTTGAAACGAAGCCTTTGTTTACCCGCCAGCAGCTGACGGCCCTGCTGCTGCCGCTCATTGCGGAGCAGGCCCTGAGCGTGACCATCGGCCTAGCCGATACCCTCATGGTGTCGTCGGTGGGCGAGGCGGCGGTGTCGGGCGTGAGCCTTGTGGACACCTTCAACACCCTGATGATACAGATCATGACGGCGCTGGCCACCGGCGGCGCGGTGGTCGCCAGCCAGTACATCGGCCATCGGGAGGAGAAGAGCGCCCGGGCTGCTGCCGCACAGATCATGTTCATCATGTCCAGCTTCAGCATTCTTGTGGCAGCGGTGGTCGTGGTGGGACGCCACGCCATCCTGCGGGGCATCTTCGGCTCCATCGACGCCGATGTGATGAAGTACGCCGAGACATATTTCCTGCTGTCGGCCCTGAGCTACCCTTTCATCGGCCTGTATAACGCAGGCGCGGCCCTCTTCCGGGCGCAGGGCAACAGTAAGATCAGCATGATGTCCAGCCTTGTGATGAATGTCGTCAACATCGGCGGCAATGCCATCCTCATCTTTGGCTTCAAGATGGGCGTCATGGGTGCGGCGCTGGCCAGCCTCGTCTCCCGCGCGGTGGCCTGCTGTGCCGTCCTCTTCCTGCTCCAGAAGCCGGGTTGTATGCTCCGCGTCACCGGCCTGTCGGCCCTGAAGCCGGACGGAAAGCTCATCCGGCGCATCCTGCGGGTGGGCATCCCGGCGGGCATCGAGAACGGGATGTTCCAAATCGGCAAACTGTCTGTGGCCAGCCTCACCAGCACCCTCGGCACCGCCGCCATCGCGGCCAATGCCGTGGCCAACACCACCAGCACCTTCCTGAACATCCCGGCCAGCGCCGTCGGCATGGCGGTGCTCACGGTGGTGGGCCAGTGCCTCGGTGCAGGCGAGAAAGAGCAGGCTGTCTGGTATGCCCGCCGTCTGCTGCTGGTGGCCTACTGCGGTGCCTGGGTCATGAACCTGTCGGCCTTCTTCTTCGCTGACCGCTGGGCGCTGTCCTGGTTCAGTCTCTCGCCGGAGGCTTCGGCCATGGCGCTGGAAGTCATGATGTGGTTCAATATCGTCTCCCTCTTCTTCTGGCCCTCCAGCTTCACCCTGCCCAACATCCTCCGCGCCGCCGGCGACGCCAGCTTCACCATGACCGTCAGCATCGTGTCCATGTGGGTGTTCCGCGTGGGCTTCTGCTATCTGTGGGTCCTGAAGATGGGCGGCGGACTGCTCAGCATCTGGATGGGTATGTATCTCGACTGGGCGTTCCGCTCCATCTGCTTTATGGTGCGTTTTGTCCGGGAAAAATGGCTCGAGCAGAAGGTCATCTGAAACTTCCTCTTGCTTTTTTCGGCTCAGAGTGGCAGAATGAGAAAAAGAAATGGAAGAAGGGGATTCTCTATGCTGTTTCATCCTGCACAACTGGGCCTCGCCCATCTGGACAAAGCAACGCTGGAAGCCGATAAGAAAGCCTGCAAAAAGATCGGCCCCTGCGGCGTGGGCAAAAAGGCCCTCTACCTCAACAGCTTTTACATCGACCGCCGGTATTATCTGCCCTATGGCAGCATCAGCCGTGTGTTTAAGCGGGTGGCCATGAGTCAGGGAGGCTTCTCCGGCAAGGGGATGTTTGCCTCGATGGCTTACCTCGTGGTGGAGTACGACGGCGGCAAGCAGAAGCAGTGCAACTTCAAGGACGAGCGGGACGTGGACGCCCTGCTGGAAGTTCTGGCGAAAGAACAGCCCAACATCCCGCGTCTGAGCGCCGCAGGCGAGGCGGAAATTGCCCGCCAGAAGGCCGAGAAAGCTGCCCGGAGGCTGCCCCAGCTCTCGAAAGAGGCAGAGCAGAGCGTGGGCCAGCTCAAGCGCGCATCGGACTACCTCGCCAAGAAACCGGAGCTTGCCAAAGAGCTCAGCGCCGCCGAGCGCCGCAAGCGCGCCCAGCTGCAGAGCAAGCCGGTGTATAAATATGTGGCGCTCATCATCAGTCTGTTCGGCGTGGTGTCTGCGGCCTATGGCATCCAGAGCATCATCAACCACACCGGAAACTACGGCATCTACTTTGCGCTGTTCGGCTTTGCGGCCATCTTCCTCTTCTCCAGCTACAACATGATGCCTACGGCCCACAACAACCGTAATGCCATCATGAAGCGTGCCGACAGGGCCGAAGCGGCCATGGCCGAGTACATCAAAGCCTATCCCGGCGGGAACTTCCCGGTGCCGGACATTTACGCTCACCCTGTGGTGCTCAAGCAGATGACCGATGCTCTTCAGGAGGGCCGGGCCGTCACCCTGCCCGAAGCTCTCGAGGCTGTGAAGAACCGCCTCAAAGAGGTCAACGCCGACGTTCAGGTGGAGCAGGAAGAGTACGACGAGATCGTCCAGATCAAGGCCATGTTCCTCAACCACGATTATCAGTAACGAAATAAAGAAATGCCATCGCCTCGCGGCGATGGCATTTTTGTGTCTTATCAGACTTCTGCGGGCTGGGGCTGAGTGAATATCTTCATGCTGTCCTTGTAGGCGTGGATGAAGTAGACGATCTCTGCGATGGCGGTCAGCGTCCAGGAGCAGGGGTAGAGCAGGTAGAGCGAGGGAATGGTATGGAAGTGGGCGAAGATGGTGTAGACCCAGATGACCCGGAACACGCAGGAGCCGAGGACGACGATGACAGTCGGCACTACTGTCTTGCCCAGGCCGCGGGAGGCCGCGATGGTGCAGTCCATGAAGGCCGAGATGCAGTAGGCAAAGCCCATGACGCCCACACGCTTCATGCCGGCGTCGATGACGGCGCCCTCGGTGGTGAAGAGGGCGAGAAACTGCCGCCCGAAGATGAACAGCGAACCGCCCAGCACGAGGCCGACGCCGAAGGAGTAGGCGAGGGCGATGAAGTAGCTCTTCTTCACGCGGTCAGGCTTGCCCGCGCCGTAGTTCTGACTCATGAAGCTGGCGCAGGCCATATAGAACGCGGCCATTGCGTCGTATATCATATTGTCGGCGTTGGCGGCGGCGGAGTTGCCCTTGACCATGAGGGAGTCAAAGGAGTTGACACCGGCCTGAATGAAGAGGTTTGCAATGGCGAAGACGGCGTTCTGGAATCCGGCGGGCAGGCCCAGCGCGAGGATGCGCTGGGTGGTGGCAGGGTCGAGGGCGACCTTGTGGAAGTCCAGGGCGTAGCAGTCCTGCACGCGGGTCAGCGCCCGCAGAACGAGGAAGGCCGAGACGCACTGGGAAATGGCACTTGCCAGCGCCACGCCCACCACGTCCAGATGGCAGACGATGACGAAGAAGAGGTTGAGCAGGATGTTCAGCGCGCCCGCGATGCACAGGTAGTACAGCGGCTTTTTCGTCTCGCCAATGGCGCTGAAGATGGCGTTGCCGTAGTTATAAAGAGCCAGCGCCGGCATACCGAGGAAGTACACCCGCAGGTAGAGCACGGCGCCGGGGTAGAGGTCTTCTTTGGTGTTGAGCAGGTGGAGCAGGGCCGGAGAACCCAGCAGGCCGATGAGCAGGAGCAGTACGCCGGCGGCGATGCTGACCAGCAGAGCCGAGTGGACGGTCTTCTCCACATCGTCGGCATGGCGCGCACCGTAGAACCGGGCCACCAGCACGTTGATGCCGTTGCTCAGACCGATGAGAAAACCGGTGAACAGGGTGACGAAGATGCTGGTGGAGCCTACCGAGCCGAGGGCCGTGGAGCCTGCGAACCGGCCCACCACAGCCACGTCCGACATATTAAAGAGCACCTGCAGCAGATTGGACAGGACCAGCGGCAGGCTGACCAGGAGGATCTGTTTGGCCAGAGGCCCTTCGGTCAGAGACTTTGCGGATGAACTCATAGTTTCTTTTTTCCTTTTCTTATCCCAAAACAGTGCCCGCGCACACCGGGGCACAAGCTCTATTATAAAGATGTTTTTGCTTTTTGCAATATAAAAAGATGGCCCTCTGACAATAGAAAAGGGTCTGTTGCAAAATAGCTCCAACAAAAATGAGATAGACTTCTCCAACGACCCAGCCATCCTTGCCTGCTGGAACAGCGAGGAAGTCCAAAGAGAATTTGCCGCGTGGCAGGCGGAACAGGCGCATCATACCTCCAGCAAAGAGAAACAGAGCGTTCCCGACGGGGAACGCTCTGTTGTACATATCGTTATTGTTCGTGGATTTTTCAGGGTGCGTCCGCAGGGCGCACCCTATTTTTGTTTCATCATGGTTGGGTGTACGTCAAAACGCATCACCGCAACTCCTTATAGGTTTCTTCCGGCACCGGCTCGCACCACTCGTTAGAGGTGCCTTCGCCGGGTACTTCCACTGCCAGATGAGAGAACCAGCAATCGGGTGCAGCACCGTGCCAATGCTTGACCTCCGGGGGAATATTCACCACATCGCCCGGATGCAGCTCCCGTGGCGCTTTGCCCCATTCCTGATAGTAGCCCCGTCCTGCCACGCAGACAAGGATCTGCCCACCGCCCTTTGCAGCATGGTGGATGTGCCAGTTGTTCCGGCAGCCCGGCTCAAAGGTGACGTTGTAAATGCCAACCTGTGCGGTGGACAAGGGGGCCAGATAGCTTTTTCCGCTGAAATATTGTGCAAAACCGTCGTTGGATGCACCGATGGGGAACACCATTTCACTCTGGTGCTTTGCCTTGGCATCCTCTGCAGCGTCCTCTGCCCAGACTTCCTTGGCCATGCGGAAAGCCGCCCACGCCTTGGGCCAACCTGCATAAAACGCCGCATGGGTCAGGATCTCTGCAATCTCAGTCCGGGTAATACCGTTGTTTTTCGCTGCCGTCAGGTGATACCGAAACGAGGAGTCCGTCAGTCCCTGCGCCATCAGTGCTACCACCGTCACAAGGCTGCGGTCCCGGAGGGAGAGTTTATCCTCTCGGCTCCACACCTGCCCGAACAGTACCTCATCGTTAAGTTCTGCAAATTTTGGTGCAAATTCGCCCAGAGCATCCCGCCCTGCGGTCTGTTTTACTGCCATTATACGTTCCTCCCCATCTCGTAAGCCTGTGCCATGGCAGAGGTGTTTTGCACCGCACCCGGCTCATAGACACCACCTGCTACAAGGACGCCCTTTTCCACGGCTCCTTCCACGCAGTCTGCATAGCCCCGGAAGCAGGCCAGCGTAGTGTCCGCAGAGGATTTTTCCTCGTCTGCCATAGTGGTGATGTAGTAGAATTCCTTGTCTTTGACCTCAAGCCACCGTGCCACGGTACGGTCGATCACTGCCTTCAACTGGGCACTGATGGAGTAGAAGTATACCGGGCTTGCCAGCACAATGACATCGGCATCGATCATCTTTTGCAGGATGTCTGCCATATCATCCTTGTGGACGCAGGCTCCGCCGTGGGTGCTGCAGTAGTAGCAGCCGGAACAGGGAGCCACCTTTTTCTCAGCGACCCGGATCTTTTCTGCTTTGTGCCCGGCATCCTGCGCTCCACGCAGAAATTCATCGCATAGAATATCAGAGTTACCGCCCTTCCGGGGACTGCCAGACAAAATCAATACCTTCTTGCTCATAGGAACCTCCTTGACAGCAGAGTGCATCCGCATTATGATGTTGATAAAGTTTGATTTTATCATACAACTTAAAGCGTACTTTAAGTCAAGGGCTTTTTGAAAAAACGGAGGTTTCAGATGATCTATACCGTAGGTGAAATGGCACAAAAGCTGGGCGTACCTGCCTCAACCCTGCGCTACTACGACAAAGAAGGGTTACTTCCCTTTGTGGAGCGTTCCTCCGGCGGCATTCGGATGTTCCGGGAAAATGACTTCGAGTGGCTGCAGGTCATCCGCTGCATGAAAAAAGCCGGAATGTCCATCAAGGACATCCGACAGTATATTGAGCTTTCCATGCAGGGAGACGACACCATTGACACCCGGCTGGAAATGTTCCGGCATCAGCGCGAGGTGCTCACCCAGCAGATCCAGCAGTTACAGCACACGCTGGAGACCGTGGAGTATAAATGCTGGTTCTATGAAGCCGCCAAAGCCGCTGGGACAGTGGATGTCCCCGGTGCAATGACCGATGCGGATGTGCCGGAGCAGTTCCGTGCCATCCGGCAGGAGCTTCGGGGACAGAAGATGCCGAATATCGAAAGATAAGAAATGCCGTTCCAGTTGCTTTTGGAACGGCATTTCTCTTAATCTTCTAACCCATGGCTCCCAGCCGTATTTTTCAAATATTCTTCCGGCTCGCCGTTCAGAATCAGGTCTGCATACGCCAGCGGGTCATTGTAGATGAGATAATTCAGTAGAAAACAAAAAATCCGAACCCTTCTCCCATTGAGAAAAGGTTCGGATTTTCATTGTTTGGTGCGACCGGGAGGATTCGAACCTCTGGCCTTCCGGGTCGGAGCCGAACGCTCTATCCAGCTGAGCTACGATCGCACGATTTGTACTGATGAATCAGTACAATATAGTATAGCACAGCCTCTTGCAAAATGCAAATAAAACTTCAGCGGCGATTCCGCAGCCAGATGCAGTACAGGCCGTCCGTGATGAGCGTCTCACGGTAGAGGATGGGCGTGCGGCAGGCGTCCCGGATGGCCGTGGGCAGATTGCCAGTGGCGTAGAACTTCGTCTCAGGGCCAAGCTCGGCGCAGAAATGGTCAGCCAGCCCGTCCAGCATCCCGGCAGTGCCGAGGACAAAGCCGTTCTGCAAGCAGGCGGCAGTGTTCTTGCCCAGTACGGAGGTGGGCGCAGGCGCGGAGAGGTCGATTTGAGGCAGCTGGGCGGTGTTCTGCACCAATGCAGCCAGCGAAAGCTGCGGCCCCGGCAGGATGACGCCGCCTACAAGTTCCTGTTTCTCGTTGACGGCCATCAGGGAGATGGCTGTGTCGGCAGAAATGACCACCAGAGGCCCAGAACCCTCAGCCAGTGCAGCCACCGCGCCGCAGAGCAGTTCGGCACCCAGCTGGGCGGGATTGTCCAGCCGGAGGCGGATGCCGCTCTTGAGTCCCGGCCCGACGGTCAGGATGCGCACCGGGCAGAGCATCTGCAAAGCGGCCAGTACCCGCCCCGTCAGCGCAGGCACCACACTGCCCAGAATGCCGCCCTCAATTTGTTCTGGCGAAGCGCCGTGGAGCGAAAGCAGATTCAGCAGCCGCAGGCCGTATTCATCGACGGTGGCGGCGGGGTCGGTGTGGAGCCGTCCGCAGAATTTCAGGTCGTCGTGCTCGTAGCCGCCAATGGTGATGTGGGTGTTGCCGAGATTGACGGTAAGTATCATGGTTGGTACCTCCCTGCTTGCTTATAATGTATATATAATATATAACACCTTCGTCTTCCCTTGGCAAGGGGAGACGCTGCGGCCATGGCCGCAGCGGAG
>NZ_JBBNIH010000143.1:0-15672 GCF_040094125.1 Faecalibacterium longum | reverse complement strand
TGTTCTCTCAGAAAGACCGTCTGTGGGATGGCTTCTGCATGAAATTCCTGCAGGGTCTGTACATCGCCCTCTGGTCGCTGCTGTTGGTGATTCCGGGAATCGTGAAAACATACAGCTATGCGATGACACCTTACATCATGTCCGAGCATCCTTCGCTGACCGCAAATGAAGCGATCACAGAATCCCGGCGGATCATGAATGGCAACAAATGGCGGCTGTTCTGTCTGGATTTCAGCTTCATTGGCTGGGAGCTGCTCTGTTCGGTGCCACTGTATGCCGAGGGTTTTCTGGTTCTCAAATATTTCACCGGTTCAGAGGCTCTGGCGATTTCTCTTGTTCTTCTGCTGACAATTCCATTGAGCATTGGCTTCTTTTTTGTACACCCCTATGAGGAAGCTGCATGGGCTACTTTCTACCGCGATATTACCGCAGCACCTACCGAACCGGATGAAGCATATTGACTTTTATATTAAAATTATCGTTGTAGTTCCCTTCATCGGCTATGACTCTAAATGGCCGGATCAGAGTAAACATAGATTGAAAAAGCTGATCCAAAACGCAAACGATTCTATTGTTATTTCACACTCTGCGGATGTTTCCAGTTATAAAAAAAGAAATTATTATATGGTCGATCATGCAGAGTACCTTATCGGTGTGTTTGATAATCAGAAAAAGCTGCGCTCAGGTACAGCACAGACCGTCAACTATGCCTTGCATCAGGGAAAAGTAATCACTCTGATCCATCCAGACACTATGGAGATAACAGCCCCTGCGCCTTAACAAATTCACAAAAATTTTTCATTAGCATTTCCAACAAAATATTTTCATTGAAGGGGTGCTGTGATATAATAAGATATAAAACTACGCTCAGAACAAATGGTGCCGCTATGAACAAATATATTGGACAGCAATTTGCTGCTTTAAGATACGAAAAAAATATTTTGGTTGTTGAAGAAACTACATCTGCTGGTGGATGCGGCTCCTTCAACGCGGCTTCTTCATGTCCTGCGTCAGCCTGTCTTTATGACAGTGCGGCGTGGGGCTTTTTTATTGCCTGAAAGGAGTATGAGAACATGAGTCTGAAATATACCTGCCCCAGCTGTGGAACCCCATTGGGTTATGAGGGATTGTGTTGGAAATGTAAGTGCGAGCAAGAACGGCAAGCTGCTCTGGCCTGGACGCCGGAACAAATTGTCGAAAAACAAAGAAACTTGATACAGAACATCCAGAGGCTGGCTGATATGGAGGACCCAGAGTTCGCCGACTTTTGGCAGCTGCTTGGCTACCATGATGTCATCACCCCAGAGATTCAGCGGATGGCACTGGCCGCAGAGGTGTTTTGGCCCTGTGAGATCTATTATCACGCTCCCGCCGATGTGCGAGATGGTCTGATTCATGCGCTGTTGTCCGCGGAGTATTCCAGCGCGGCCTCCAACCTGATGAGTTGCCTTGCTATGCAGGGAGATGACAAGGCAATGGAGACGCTGCTGGAGCTGGAGCGAAATCCCCGGCCCTGGCGCAAGGGCCTCTATGTAGACCCATCCAGCTATGCGCAGATCGGAGGCTGGACCTTCGACAAGGAGGGCCAGAAAATCCAACTCAACTTCGACACCTGCTATCCTATGGTCAAGGGAACCACTGGCGAGAAATCTCCCGTCCGCATTGGCCGAGAACGGGAAGATACCTGTCCCCACTGCGGCGGACGCGTGGTGGATATATTGGTGCTGGACGGCCGGGATGAGCGTCTCCGGTTCCTGGGGCTGGATGGTATCCTGACTGCCACCTGCTGCCCCAGCTGCGTGGGATTCCTCAAAGGCCCCGCCCTCAACCGGTTCGCTCTGGATGGCGGCGTGGAGGTCTTTCCCTCCGAACTCTTTGACGGCACGGAGAAGACGGATTGCTATGTCAGTCCCGAGGAGTACAAGGCCCTCACGGAAAATCCCTTTGTGCTGGGCGAAGCGCCTGTGCCCCTGTTTTACGGTGCGGCCTGCCAGGATGTGAATACCATCGGCGGCTTTGCCAATTGGGTGCAGGACGCGGAATATACTACCTGTCCTCACTGCGGCAAGCCCATGAAGTATCTGGCCCAAATCCAGTGGGATACGGTGTTTGACTGTGCGGAGGGCACGCTCTATGTGGAGTTCTGCTCGGACTGCCAGATCGTATCCATGCAGCACCAGCAGACCTGAAAAAGTCGCACAGTATGAAAAGAGAAATACCAGCAGGTATTTGCGTAAGGAGGCGTCCACTATGTGCGAGCACTGCCGAAACATTCAAACATGGAGAAAATTTGACGCCCCAAAGGACTATCTGGCCTGTATTGCTTACATTCAGCAGTTGGTGTCGGAGGGGGAATTTGAACTGATGCAAGAGGAATCCACCTGCCCACTGGAGAAGGTAAAGGCAGAGGATGGCTGGGCGGATGAAATCATGGCCCACATGATCCGGTGCAAGCACTGCGGCCAGATCTTCACCTGTGTGGTCAACACCTGGCGAGGCAGCGAACACTTCAGAAAAGGCAAGGGATAACACAGAAAAGGCGGTGAAATGATGAATCAGACAGAAGAAACAAAACTGCTGGAGCAGACTGAGGAGTGGAATGATGCGGACGAGTTCTCACGATGTATTGAGGCCATCGAGGCTATCCCGGAGCAGGAGCGAGATTATTTGCTAACCGTCAAGTTGAGTCGGGCTTACAGCAATCTGGCGGTCCTGGGAGATCATGGAGCGCATGGGACGGATGGTGAAGTGGACGGGGACCTTCTCCGGCACGCCATCGATCTTCTGAGATCCGTCCGCACCCAGGGGGAGAACGACCCTTACTGGAACTCCCGGATGGGCTATTCCTGCCTGATGGCATACCGTTCCGCCGCCATCGCCTATGAATACGCAAAACGCTGGCTGGCCCTGGTCCCGGATGACCCAGCCGCCCAAAAGCTGGTTCGGGACTGCGAGGAATATCTGGAGGAGGAAAAAGCTCTGGAGCTGGATTTAAAAGAGCGGGAGGAAATCATCCGAAAGGAAACTCCCGATGATGTAAAGGGGGGTATCTGTAAATGAACAGCGAACAGGTCACAGCATTTTTGCAAGAGCATTGGTATATTGCCTCGGTGGTCATCGGGGCCGTGATTTTAATTGGGGCGATCCGCAACTGGAACTGGCTCTGCGACCCCACTGGTACGCGGGATGCCCACCGCCACAGCAGAGGATACCGGCGTGTGGTTTTCTTTCTGCTGGGTGTCCTCTTGATTGTGGTGAGTATCTGGGGATTTGTGCTGAAATTGAAATAAGAGGTATATCTATGAAACTGAATTGTAAACGCATTGATTTTACATATACACCCGGTGAGGAAATCTTCAACTTTCCCGAGGAATCGGGACTACCCTTTATCTTCGATGTAGAGGAAGAACTGACCGGCGATCCTGCTGTCATGGATGCGGTGGGAGAAATGCTGGATGAGGCGGAGAAATTGGCGGAGAAGGCCAAAGCCGCCATCAAAGCGGCGCTGGCAGACGAGGACAGCCGCTACCATAGCGTTGTGACATTTTTCATGGAGTTCCATCGGGACGATGTAGGCCCGGATATTGTGGCGGAACTTTTTCCGGGAACCGACCCAGCCAAACTGTCCTTTGCTGAGATGGTTGACTTTTTGAAGCTCAAGCGGTTCGGCAGTCTGGTGGATAGCGAGATGAACCAGCAAGTTTTCATTCTGGATCTGTCCTTTAACCCGGAGATTACCGACGAACTGATGGTAATCTACTTTGATTTGAACAAGGAGATTTTCTGTATCACACATGAGAGCTGAGCGTGACTGACATACACGAGGAAAGGAGCAATCCCTATGAAAGCATTTGACCCCAATTACAAGCTGCTGGACGAGATGTATCAGGACGATTACTATCCTGCTTTTCTGGTGGACAAGGTAAAGGACGAGCTTCAGAAGGTCATCGCCCTGCTGGAGAGTGGCGAAACCGACACCGAAGTGGTGCAGGAAACGCTGGACGAGGCGGTCTGCGGCATCAATGATCTCCAGGAGGAGTTTGACGAGAACGACAGCGAGATCGAAACGGTGGCGCGGGAATGTATTGCGGCAACCGTGGCCTACATTCTGGAGTGGTTTGGCATCCCCATTGACACCGAGGAGGCCATCCGGGAACGGGACTGGTGAACCCTATGGCAGAAAAAGAACTGGCCCTTTGTGATGAGTGCGGAAGCCTGTTTTTCAAAGGCTCCTCACAGATGATGGGGCTGTGCCAGAATGTGCCCATGTTCTCTATGGCTACCCGAATTGTGACCATCATTTTCAGGATGGCCGGTGTGTGAACTGCTATTGGGACGGCTCAAAGAGTGTGTACATCAAGAAGCAGAATCAACAGGAGGAAACTGATATGCCTACAACTGAATGGCTGAACAAATACGAAGCAATCAAGGATAAATTGACCTGTAAAGATGACTTGGAGGCCCATTTCACAGAGAAAGTGATTGGGAACATGGCGGTGGATGTGCTGGACATCGGCACCGTCCATTTCCCCACCGGGCAGATTTTCGCCTGTGATCCGCTGGTGGAACTGGAGGACACTCTGCCGTTCCTTCAAACGATCCCCGCCGGAACTTATCCCGTAAAAATCTGCGTGGTGCCCAGCGAACAATACGGCGACCGCTACGCCTGCGTCAAGGTAGAGGTCAACCAGGAAAAACCTGTCCGCTATGAGCTGGGCATGGTGGGCAACGAGGATCTGGACGAGGAACTGGGCGAGGACGAGTATTTTGGCTTTGGCGTAGACGCCGGGATGGGCTGCGTTGCGGACATCCAGACCCAGGCGGCCTTCAAGGCATACTGGGCCAAGCGGCTGGAGGAGGACCCTGACATTGACCCCTATAACAACCTGTTCTGCGACTTGCTGGAGGAAAACGCCAAAGCTCACCCCAAATATCAGGGGGACTGCGGCGACTGGCTCAACTGGACAGTGCCGGACACGGACTGCAACCTGCCCATCTTTGCCTCCGGCTGGGGGGATGGTTACTATCCTGTCTACTTCGGGTATGACGCCAAGGGCAAAATCTGCGCCGTGTATGTGCGGTTCATTGACATTGAAGCCAGTTATCGAGAGCAGGATTAAAAATGTGACAGAACAAAGGAGAACACTATGAAAGACCTTTGCCAATACGGAAACCGGCCGGAGGACGAATGGGAAATCTTGCCCTGGATACCTGACCCGCGTCCGCCCTTCAAAATCTGGGTGAAGCCGGAGCAGATCGCGCCATTCTTTCTCATTCCCCACCACCCCTATGCGCTCTCCCTTCTGCTGAAAATCAACAATGGATTCCGGACGGAAGTATTCCGTCGGCTGGGACTGACTGGAAGCAGCGGAGACTGGGAGCGGCTGGTCCGGGGCGTGATCCAGGAGTTCGAGGAAAATAACAGCGGAGTGGATCTGTTTCACTTCGACTCTGACGAGGATGTGTTCTGCGTGTACTCCCAATACATCGACGATTTGATGCTGCTGTCCAAAATGATCCGGGCGGCCTGTGACAATGAAAAAACGATGGGGATGTATCTGAACATGAGCGAGGTTGCGAAAGCATGAAAGATTTGACCACTCAAACAGGGATTATAGTAAAATGCAGTAAAACGGCCATTGAATTTTTCCAAAATGCTCAATCAGTGGATTTCTTCTCTGCACTGGAAATTCCGAAGGAATTCCAAGACATAGCGGTTGAGTTTTATGATTTGATTATGGAAAACGATCATCTCGCGGCCTTGCTGGGCTGTCGCGGCAATTATGATATTGCAATACAGATAGATGAGGTAACCGGCACCATGACGGGGTGGCATTGGTTCAAATGAGGGAAATGGAATGATGGAGTACATCAAGCTTTTTTGGGAGGACGCACCGGAGGGAGAACCGTCGGTCATCCTCTATGAAGTGGATACCGAAAATGAGCGGCTGGCCCTCCGCTCCATTGACATCTTTGCGGATGGCCGCACCCGCAACATCCCTGACCTTTACGACGGTGTCATCGAGATCACGCCGATCCCCACCGTGGAGGAATTGAACGCCCATGTCTGGGGCGAGGAATTCCACGCCTGCATCATAGAGCAGGCGGAATTTGAGGCCATCTGGGAAACTCACACCTATGATGGAGCGTTAAAGTAGCCAGGAGGAGACACTATGAACAAACCTATAAAAGCCAAAAATCTGCCGTTGTTCTCCATCATTGACCTGGACCAGCTGCGCCGGGAAAACCATCTGGAGGGCACAGAAGTGACAGACTTTTTCACGGAAAGGGATGGAAAAGTCTATCTTCTCATGGAACAGCCGTCCGAAACACAGGGTAAGGACTGGCTCAGCACTCCTTCCACCTATACCGCAGTGGAAATCCAGCTGGATTGGGCGGAACAGCGGGTGCTGGAAACGACGCTGTTTCCTCTTGGCCTCTTGAAGTTCCAGTTCCATTATTTGCGGCCCGCAGGTGACCACTTCCTCCTGCTGGGGGCAAGATGCGCCTATCGGGAAAACGGCCCCGACCAGAACGCCTGGATCGTCAGCCGGGACGGAGCTGTGCTGTCCCGTTTCTGCCTGGGGGATGGCATTCAAGACTGTGTGGTAAAAAAAGATGGCACCATCATTACCAGCTACTTTGACGAAGGTGTATTTGGTAATTACGGTTGGGATGAACCTCTGGGTGCTTGCGGTCTGATTGCATGGACATCGGAGGGAACTCCTCTCTGGAAGAATGAGAACTATTCCATCTATGACTGCTACGCCATCAGCCTGGACGAAGAAGAAAACCTGTGGTTTTATTATTACGATGAATTCCGGCTGGTGCGGACGAACTTCAAAGAGAACTTTGTATTTGAACTGCCAATCGAAGGAAGCGGAGCTTTTTCTGTTGCCCCGTCCGGCAATACCTTCCTGTTTCAAGGCGGATACCAGCAACGGGATAAATTCTACTTCCTTACCGCTCATGGTGATCACCTTGGGAAAAAACAGGAGGCTATTCCCACCTGTGACGGAAACAAGGTCGCTGTGGAGCAGTGCAGCCTGCTTCGCAGCCGGATGTTGTTCCTTGGAAAAGATGGTGTGCTCTATGGAGGTATTTGGGGGAGCGATGGCCAATGAAACAGTCTGATATTTATACCGAGGCTCTGACCTGTCTGCGCTCCATCCTTCTGGCAGACCATCCAGAGTTCCAAAACTGGATCGACTGGTTGGAGCGGGACATTCAGGACTGGAACCAGCGGCGGGAGGTTGCCCACCATCTTCGGGCATACGGAGGTATGGGCTCGTTCAACGACCTGCCCAGTATGCGTGGAAATCACGACTATATTTTCGACTTTCTCAAGTCCGTGCGCTATGCCTTCGGCCATCTTTATGGCAAACGGGAAGGCATTTCTCCGGAGGCATTGATGGAGGAGTGCCTGCACGATGTAGAGCAGGCAGCCTATCACCCCCATAAGGCACTGAACCAAGCCATTGCCCAGCACTTGATGCAGGGCGATTTACAGGAAAACCTGGATAGGCTGTAGGAGGACTTGTTATGAACAAAAGACTATTCCGCACCCAATTCAATCAAATGGAAAACATCGAGAAGCAGGTGCTGATGGAGAGCCTGGCTGCCCGTTATGATATGACCTTTCTCGGTCTACATACCTTTGACCACTGGGGCCAGAGCTGCACCACCGGCATCTTCGAGAAAGATGGTCGGGAGTTCGTCTTTGTCCCCGGCGATACCGTCACCCTGGGCTGGGAGCAGTTTGCCGTGGGATTGAATCAGGAGAGCCGGGAGGAATTGGAGTATCTGTTCCGAGAATGGGAAATGGAGCGGGACCCGGAGGAGATGATTCGGGAAAGCATGGCTCCTGTTCGGCAGGCGGCCATTGGACCCATGCTGGTGGGCCGGGAGCTGGAGGAAATTAACTGGGAGCCAGTCAAAATGGATGATCCCAGACTGACTGTCCACCCTGACTGGCTGAAGGAATTCCGTGATTTTGCCTGGAGTGACAGCAGCAGTCTTACCTTGCATCAGTCGGCCCGCATAGAACGGACAGAAGATGGATTTCATACCTGGATCTATCACTGCACAGACTACGATGCGCTTCTTGCCGGGCTGGAAAAGCAGGGGCTTTCGCTGCCCACAGCGGACGAGTGGGCCTACCTGTGCGGCGGCGGATGTCGGACCCTGTTCCCATGGGGAGATGGGTTAGACTACTCCATGCGTCTGCGCTGGTTTGAGGATATGGATGAGGATGAGAACCGGCCTTATGACATGGAGGAACCCAACTTCTTCGGCCTGTCTATCGCCTACGATCCCTATATGCGGGAAGTGGTGCAGGCTGATAGACTTACCACCTGCGGCGGTGACGGCGGGTGCAATATCTGCGGCGGGCTGGGCCCATTTCTCGGTTTCCTACCCTGTTCGCCCCACTGTAAGCCGGAAGTGCAGGAGGACAAGGAACTAAACGGAGATTATGACTTCTACCGGCCCATTATCCGGGTGGAGAACCATGATTGACAATAGAAGCTTGATACGAAATAAAGAAAGAGAGGTGCCGACATGGGAGTATGGGGCATAAAAGCATTAGAGCGTGACGAAGGGCTGGATGTACTGGACATCCTCAAAAATGAATATGTACCGGAGCATCCGGTAATGGATCTGGGCGAGATGATTGAACTGATGAAAGAGGAAGTCATGCTGGGATCTGACTTTTCACAAATCGACTTCCTCTTTGACAATACTGCGATGGCTCTGGCGGAGCTGTATTTCCAATGGAAGGATAACGGCAAGCTGGACTACGATCATGAAGAAGCTATATGGGATAAAGTCACCGGTTTCACAGCATCCAAAGAAGCCCTTGCTTTCCTGCTGCGGCAGCTCACCGACATCAAAAACGAGGTGCCGGACGAGGACGGCATCCGTGAGATTATGGATCTTTGGAAGAACGAGGATAGCGGTGAGATCGCTCCTGCGTGGTTGGAACACTTGAATCAGCTCATTGATCGACTGGATTCAGAACAGGAGGCACGACAAATGTATATCAAAAAATACTGGGGCAACTTTATTGGCGGTTCCGATGACAGTCTGAACCTTGTGGCATTTTTAGAGGATCAGAAAAAGGAGGAGATCCCCCTCAGCGAGATTTTCTCCAAGATCGGTCTGGACAAGCAGAACTGGGACTTTCGCCAAACCGTGGAGTACCTGGAGTTTACACATTCCGATGGTGTGGAGATGGACTTTCACTTCGCCATTGATGTGGTCACCGACCTGGCCGCCATCCTGCTGGAGTGCAGCGTCAGTTGCAGTGTAAACCTTCAGGATCTGGACGAGTACAACACCCCCGCCCGCCGTATCCGCATCACTGCTACGCCAGAGGAGCACGAGGCCATGGACAAGGCCCTGGCGGATTTCGCCCAGAACCCGCTGGAATACGACCTCAGCGAGATGATGGACGACGAGGAGATCCAGGAGATGGCTCGGGATGTGGAGGCGCTGCGGAAGGATCTGTACGAGGCCGCTGGCCGCAACCGGGACTATCATGTGAAAGCGGAGGATGTGAAATCTCTACTCTCTGA
The DNA here is from genome assembly GCF_040094125.1 of Faecalibacterium longum. Taxonomy (NCBI): domain Bacteria; kingdom Bacillati; phylum Bacillota; class Clostridia; order Eubacteriales; family Oscillospiraceae; genus Faecalibacterium; species Faecalibacterium longum. Next base: position 6,097 of record NZ_JBBNIH010000143.1, on the reverse strand, counting down.
CTGGAAGGGTGCCGATGGCTGCATTGCCACCAACCGCATCACGGTAGAGGGCTGCAAGGTTGGCTACTGCTACCGGGAGAAGCCGGACGGCGACTGGGACAGCGGCTGGCGCTTCACCGCCGGTGATGAGAGCGAGGAGTACATGGACGACCCCAACAATGCCGGGATTTACAAGCTGAACACAATCTGCAACGACGATCCCGACATCATCCCTCTGCTGAACACCCCTGCTCCCTGCGCCTTTGAGCGGGATGAGAACGGCGTGTTCCAGCAAATCAAAGACTGGAAACCGGATGAGGACGAGGAGGACCCGGATATGGATATTTTGAAGCAGTGCCAGAAGTGGCATGAGGAGGACAAACACCAGAAAATCGTAGACGCGCTGGAGGCCATCCCCGCCGAGGAGCGTACCCCTGAGATGGACAGCGAGTTGGCCCGCGCCTATAACAATCTGGCAGACCCACATAAGCCAACTTGCAAAGAAATGCTCAAAAAGGCCCTCGCTCTGCTAAAGCCCCATGAGGAATACTTCGAGGACGACTATTACTGGAACTTCCGCATGGGTTACTCTTACTTTTATCTGGATCAGGAGGGCCGGGCTCTGCGATATTTTGAAAAGGCATTGGAAGTCCGCCCTGGTGACGATGACACCAAAGAGTTTATCGAACGGTGCAAGAAGGGTATTTCTCTGCCGCAGTTCTGGGAGTGCTTCCGGGAGCGGACAGAGGACTGGTGGGAAACCTTTGCTGAGATGGAAGCAGAATTGCGCCAGATGATGGATGAGGACAAGGAGCACACCCGCGGCGCGGAGAGCGTGGCCCAAATGCAAGGAGCTTTGAACCTGGTCTTTGATGAGATCTCTTTCGAGATGGGCTTCAACGGCGAAAAGCATGAGTTGATCCTCACCCCGGAGGGGGACAAGGTCAAACTGTTTGAGCTGGTCTATTTCCAGAAACACGCCCCAAAAGAGGTGCTGGAACACTGGAACATCCTGGTGGGCCGTCAGCCCGCCCAGAACATCGGCCTGCGCACCGAGGACGGCTGGGACATCTCCGGGGAGGATGTGCAGATCTGGCTGGAGGAACAGGGTGAAAACAGCTTCGCCATCTCCGCCTACTGTGAAAAGCTGCTGCCTATGCTCCGGGAGGAGGAAAGTCGGGCCTGGTGGATGCTCACCACCCTCACCGACCAGGTGCTGGGCGAGATCCCCCACATGAGATACATAGATAGCTTTGATGTGCTGGAGGAACCCAAGACAGAGCCGTCCTTCCTCCTGTCTCAGCTTCCCGACGCTCTGAAGGAGCGGGGGCTGGAACTCTCCACCGACCCGGAAGCCTATCTGGAGAGCTACCTTGGCTACAAAATGGAACCCAATGAAGATCCCGACGCCGATTGGCGGTTGGATACCATGGTGGGCTCCACTTGCTGTGTGCCGCTCATCAACGGCTATCTGAATGCCGACAATGATTTTATGGACGATCTCCATGCCGATGGCGCGGTAGCGGGCTTCTTCTGCTATCCCCTGGACACCTTGCGGGAGGAGGAAGGCAGTCAGAAAATTTTCGACTTCCGGGACAAACTGGAGGAAGTGCTCACCACCGGCGACGGACCGGAGGTTCTTACCCTCACCGGCGGAGCCACCGGCCTCTACTGTGGCTATGTGGACTTCATCGCCTGGGACATCCAAGAGGCGCTGAACATGGCGAAAGAGTTCTTTGAAGGCACGGACATCCCATGGACCATCTTCCACACCTTCCGCCGCGAAGCAGGTTCTGTACCTCTAAAGCAACAAGATGATGGACCAGAAACTGAGAATCAGGATGACGAGTTGAACGAAACGCTTACGGGCATGAACTATATCCCCTACACCCCGCAGAATGAGGAAGCCTTCTTCCAGCAGTTGGAGCAGTGGAACGATGCGGACGAGTACACCCGCTGCATCCAGGCACTGAATGCCATCCCGGAGGACTGGAGGAACTACCGCACCGCCTATGCCCTGGCCCGCGCACTGGAGAACTACGCCATCATCGGGGACCATGACGAAGGTACTTTGAAATCCAAGGGAGACAAAGCCCTTCTGAGGGCGATTGAGGTGCTGGAGTCCGTCCGGGAGGAAGGCCAGGACAAGGCGGAGTGGAATATGCGGATGGCCTATGGCTATCAGTATCTCTACGGCCAGGAGGAAAAGGCCATTCCCTACGCCCAGCGTTGGGCAGAACTGGACCCAGAAGACGAAAATGCCCCGGCGGTGATTCAGGAGTGTAAGGCGGAGATCCGGAAACGCCAGCGCAGCCGGAACAAGAGGGTCAAATTCGTGCCCGGTGATACCCCATTTGAGGGCTTCGACCTTACCAACTTCTGGGATGATAATTGGTATGCACTGAAAGAATATGTCAGTGATCCGCCTTCCGATGAGCTGATCGCCAGTGTGGAAGAGGCGCTGGGCTACAAGCTGCCTGCCGCCTACATCTGGCTGATGAAGCAGCACAACGGCGGCATTCCGGTGAACACCTGCTATCCCTGCGATGAGCCGACCAGCTGGGCAGATGACCATGTGGCCATCACCGGAATTTTCGGCATCGGGCGAGAAAAGAGCTGCTCCCTCTGCGGGGAATTAGGCAGCCAGTTTATGATCGATGAGTGGGAGTATCCTGCCATCGGCGTGGCCATCTGCGACTGTCCAAGCGCCGGACACGATATGATTTTCCTGGACTACCGGGCTTGCGGTCCCCAGGGAGAGCCTGCGGTAGTCCATGTGGATCAGGAAAATGACTATAAAATCACCCATCTGGCAGATAGCTTTGAGGAATTTATCCGTGGACTGGAGCATGAATCCCTCTATGATCCGGATGAAGATGTAGAGGAGCTTGAGGATGACGCTGACGAGGAGGAAACTGACCGTAAGGGTTCCTTTGCTGGATCTGTGCTCCTCTCCAAAGCAGAGTGGGACAAGGAGCAGTTGATTCGAGATCTGCGGGAAGAATGGAGTATCGTAGATGAGGAGCCGGATGAGGGCGACGAAGATGTTGAGAACAGCGATGACGCTGTGGTAATGCGGGTCGGCAATATGATGCTGATTGTGACACTATTCCACGGTCACATCCCGGACAATGAAGCAGAGATCAACGCCGAAAACAACTATATGTGGCCAGAGGCCGTAGAAGTGGCCAAAGCGCACAAGGCCCATATCATGGTGGCTGTGTTGGGCGAGGAGGAAAAACTGCTGGAACGAGGTAAGCTGTTCACCAAGGCGATGGCAGTGTGTTGCAAGCAGAAATACGCCACCGGTGTCTATACCAGCGGTGTGGTATTTGAGCCTCGTTTCTATGAGGGCCTTGCAGATATGATAAAAGAGGACGAACTGCCCATCTTCAACTGGATCTGGTTCGGCCTGTACCGGAGCGAGGGTGGCCTGAACGGCTACACCTACGGCATGGATGTGTTTGGCAAGGAGGAAATGGAAGTGCTGAACACCGACGCCGAGCCGGAGGAACTGCGGGACTTTTTGGCAAGCCTTGCCTCCTATGTGCTGGCGTGTGATGTGACGCTGCAAGACGGCGAGACTATCGGCTTTTCTGCGGACGATAAGCACACGATCACCCGCAGCCCCGGCGTCTCTCTGCCAGAAGAACAGATGACCCTGAAGATCGGTTACGAGCCTATAAAGGGAGATCCGGAGGATGACAGCTGCGACCACTCAGACAATGATGACACGCAGGATGAGGAAGAATTCAGTAATCCCGAAGTCTACACCGAGGAGGAGATGGAAGCCGTCGAGGAGCACATTGAGCAGTATTTCGGCAAGTTCGAGAATGTGTTCCATGAGCTGGTTTCTCCCGACATCCATGTGGACATCTGCGTGGTGCCGCCCTCTGAGGAGCGGGACTACTGCACCCTGGTCACCATGGGCATGGGCGCTCACCGGATGAATGTGCCGGAGGAACTGGCGGAATATAAGCTGGAGCGGGCGGAGCTGGCCATTGCCCTGCCTGCGGACTGGAAGCTGGATCAGGAGTCCATGAAAGACGAAAAGTGGTACTGGCCCATCCGCCTGCTGAAATCCTTGGCCCGCCTTCCCATTGCCAGCGATACCTGGCTGGGCTTTGGACATACCATGGATAACAAGGAGAACTTTGCGGAAAATACGAAGCTGTGTGCCGCCATTCTCACCGGCCCCCAAAGTACAGAGGAGGGCGGCGAGGTCTGCACCCTGCCGGGCGGCGAGGAGGTCAACTTCTATCAGGTCATTCCGCTTTATGAGGACGAGTTGGACTATAAACTGGAACATGATGTAGACGCTCTGCTGAACAAGATGAGGGGGATCAGTTTTGTTGTAAACCCCACTCGCCAGAATGCGATCACCCGTGGCACCCTTTCCAATGATAATTTTGACGGTGAGATGGACGACGCTTCCTATCACCTTGAGAGCATTGAGGAGAAGGAACTGCCTATTGACCCCATCAATGCTTATAACCACATGGCCATCTACTTGCGCTGGTGCATGGAGCACGACCTGATGGGCGAGGACTTCCTGAAAGAATACAGCGAAGTGGCCAAACAGGTCAAAGCCGACCCTGCCAGCGTGGATCTGCGGGAGTTTATCCGGGATGAGCTGGACGGCTGTCTGTTCTTTGTGCTGTTCAATCAGCAAGGCCGTGCCTTTGCAGGCTATTACTACGGAGAGGGCGACAGCCCCTACTATCCTGCCGACATTGATGACTATGCCCTGAAATATTTTGGTCCGTCCCGATACCACTCCAATGAATTTCAACAGGAGGCATACTTATTCATCCCATTTGATGAGAAATACTATCAGACCATGGCTCAAGTGATTGAGGAACGCTTTGAAAACTGGCAGGGACAGGACTTCGACGAGGATACGCTGGAGCCTTCCGAGGTTGCTCAGGCCATCATGGAGTATCTGGACTGCGAGTGTACCTATTTCCCATCCATGGCAGATGATGACCCCATCATGTCGGCATACAGCTACGCCCAGCGGCTGGGGGTACGGGAGGGCTTTGTTCCCGTGCTCATCAAGGCGGATGATGAAACGCTGTTGGAGTGTCTGGTGATGAACGCCGACCCGGAGAACGATGCGGACTTTTATGAATTTGACCTCAAAACGGTAATGGAGTATCGAAAGAAGATGCTCTCCGCTCCCGTCAAGGACGGAAAGGCGGTTCTGGAGGAATTGACCGGCCAGCGCAAGGAAGAAGCCGAGGACGATGACATGGACTGGGAGGAGGAAGTCCTGGGCGAGATGGAGGGCGGCTATGACAATGACCGCTTCTCCTGCTATTGGGATTCGGATAGCCACATGACCTATCCGCTCATTCTGGCCAAAATTCCGGTCAAGAACCCCTGGGAGATCTTCGCCTACCTGCCCTTTGGAAACTGGAACGAGTGTCCCGACATGCCGGAGCTGATGGCGGTGGCGAAATACTGGTTTGAACAGCATGGAGCGGTCCCTGCCGCTATGACCCATGACGAGCTGGAGTTCCTGCTCCCGGTCCCCGTTTCCAAGGAGAAGGCCATGGAATTGGCCGCGGAGCAGTATGGGTTCTGCCCAGACATTGTGGATCAGGAGCAAGATGACCCGACGGTGGGCAATTTAGCAGATGTTCTGTGGCAGTCCACTGTCTGGTACTTCTGGTGGGATTGATGGGAGGTTGTGACCATGAACAAATACCTAAAGCAATATATTGAACTACAAAAGCAGTTTCGGGAGACAGAAGGAAATCCAGACAGTGTCCGTGCCCTCTATGCCTTTAAGGAGGAACTGGAGCAGAGCGAGGACCGGCAGGCCAAGGAAGTGCTGGTGGATGTGTATGACCTCCTGGACTTCAAAAAGGACGCCTACGAGCTGCTTTGCCAAATCGGAGATCGCTCCAATAAAAAGACTCTCAAGCGGCTGGGCACATTGAAGGACTACGCGGAGAACTGGGGCAATCAATACGCCATCCCCAAGCCCAAAACACCAGATGAAAAGCAGAAAGAGAGGGAGCGGCAGGCCCAGCTGGGAAAAGCACTGGAACACGAGATGCTGATCACCGCCAGCATCAATGCCATCTACGCCGCCGCATACGAGGTCAGGGAC
>NZ_JBBNIH010000142.1:0-21509 GCF_040094125.1 Faecalibacterium longum | reverse complement strand
GAGGGGGGATTCGAAACACCCCTCCCTACCTCTGGCCCGCGCGGAGCGCAAGCCACTTGACCAAAAGCAAAAACCAGCCCCGCGCACCGGCGCGCAAAGAACGTAACGGATTTTACGATAATACAAGAAGTATAAGGAGGCCCACTATGTCCAACATCGTCATCATCGGCTCCGGCCCGGCGGGGGTGTCCGCCGCGCTGTACACTGCCCGTGCGGGGGTGGACACCACCGTCCTCACTCGGGGGCCGGGTGCGCTTGACCGTGCAGAGTTTATCCAGAACTACTACGGCTTTGCCGCCCCCATATCGGGTGCGGAATTGGAGCGTCAGGGCATCGAGGGGGCCAAGGATGTGGGCGTTAAATTTGTGACCACCGAGGCCGTGGGTCTGACCTATACCGATAAACTCACTGTAGAAACCCTCGATGGAGATTACCCATCGGACGCTGTTATCCTCGCCACAGGTGCTTCGCGGGCGACGCCCCGCATCCCGGGGCTGGCGGGCCTCGAGGGCCACGGCGTCAGCTATTGCGCCACCTGCGATGCCTTTTTCTATCGCGGCAAAGATGTGGCCGTGGTAGGCAGCGGCGAATACGCCCTGCATGAGGTGCAGGCGCTCCTGCCGGTGGCGGCCAGCGTCACCCTCCTGCTGAATGGTGCGCCGCTGGCGGCAGAGTTTCCGCCGGAGGTGACTGTCTGGCCTGAAAAAATCGACGCGATCCTCGGCGAGCAGAAAGTCACCGGCGTCCAGCTGTCCGGCGGCGATGTAGTGGAGCTGGCGGGTGTGTTTGTAGCGCTGGGCGTTGCGGGCAGTACGGCGCTGGCCCGGAAAATCGGTGCCGCTGTGGAGAACGACCGCATCGTGACAGATGAAAAAATGCAGACCACCGTCCCCGGCCTCTACGCCGCCGGAGACTGCACCGGCGGGCTTTTGCAGGTGGCGAAGGCCGTCTATGAGGGCGCTCTGGCAGGCACCGAAGCCGCCAAAGCGCTGCGGAAGGGGTGATTTAAAATGCCGGAAATCCTGCCTATCCCTAAATGCGGCGAGCACCGCCAATGTCTCGCCTGTGCCTTCCCCTTCTGGGACAAGCTGACCGCCGAACAGCAGGATATACTCTGCCGCACTACCCGCCCGGTGCGCTATCGCAAGGGCGAGCGGGTCCACAGCCCGGTGGAGAACTGCGTGGGCATCCTGCTGCTGCGCACCGGCCAGTTCCGGGCGTATCTTCTCTCCGACGATGGCCGTGACGTGACCCTCTACCGCCTCTTTGGCGGCGAGATCTGCATCCTCTCCGCCTCCTGCGTTATGGACTCGGTGAACTTTGACCTCTACATCGACGCCGAGGAGGACACCGAGGCCTACTGCATCAGCGCAGGCGTCTTCCGCAGCCTCATGCAGCAGAACGTGGAGGTGCGGTGCTTCGCCTACCAGATGACCGCTGAGCGCTTCTCCGACACTATGTGGACGATGCAGCAGATCCTCTTCATGAGCGCCGACCGGCGGCTGGCCATCTTCCTTGCGGACGAGCTTGCCAAGACCGGCGGCGACGATGTCCGCCTGACCCAGGACCAGATGGCAAAGTACATGGGTTCCGCCCGCGAGGTGGTGAGCCGCCTGCTGAAATACTTCGCCGGTGAGAGCATCGTGAAGCTCTATCGCGGCGGGGTAGAGGTATTGGACAAGGAAAGACTGAACCGGATCGCGAGAGGTGAAGCATGATACAGAAAAATGAATTTCCCATTTTGGAATACGATTTCGACTCGACAGAGATATTAAAGCCCAACCACGGGGCGGAGCAGCTAACTCTACCGGAGAAATGCGTCTTTGCTTTTCTGGGGGACACCATCGACTCCTATGCCGCCGAGACGGGTGCGGCAGTTGCAGAGCATTTTGAGACTATCACAAAGACCTACCCGATTTATGTTGTAAAAAATGACGGCGAAGAATTCTGCCTCTGTCAAGCCCCGCTGGGAGCGCCCGCTGCGGCGCAGTTTATGGATTGTCTCATTGCTTGCGGGTGCAGGAAAATTGTTACGGCAGGCTCGTGCGGCGTGTTGACCGAAATGGCAGAGAACGAATTTCTTATCCCGACCAAAGCGCTGCGGGATGAGGGCACATCCTATCACTATCTTCCTGCCGCCCGGTATGCAGAACCGGCCTCGGAAGCGGTGCAGGCCATAGAAAAGACCTTCCGTGCGCTGGGTCTTCCCTTCCGTGAGTGCATCACATGGACGACAGACGGCTTTTTCCGAGAAACAAGGGATATGGTGGCGTACCGGAAAGCCGAAGGCTGCGCAACGGTAGAAATGGAATGTGCTGCCCTTGCGGCCTGCGCCAAAAAGCGCGGAGCAGCTTTTGGACAAATTCTGTACACAGCGGATTCCCTTGCAAATGCAGAGCAGCATGATGACCGTGACTGGGGAAAGGATTCGCTGCGGAAAGCGTTGGAACTCTGCGTAGAAGTTCTGAGAATGTGGTGAACCATATAAAAATCGCAGAAAGTCGTTGAAACGGCTTGACATTTGAAAAACTGGTCGGAGATTTGAACGGCGCATACAGCCGCCGCATCAATTTACAGCACAGACTGGTCTATCAGATCTATGAGGAAGAAAAGACCATCAAAATTCTGAGTCTTTGGACTCACTACGAGCGATAAAAAATGCCATCGTGCCTAAGCGCGATGGCATTTTTGCTATCAAAGGGAATTACCCTTTGCACCCCTGCTCTTCCCAGTCGCCGAAGTCAGAGACGTCAGCGATTTTAGTCGGGTCGAACTTACCGTTTTCGTCCTTGGGGGCGACGGCGGGGCCGGCCTCCACGGGGTTCGGGTTCGGAGCCTCGGGGTCACAGACCGGGCGCTCTTCGCTCAGGTCGGGCAGAGTCACAGGCTCTGCGGCCTCAGCGGGCGCTGCCTCCGTCTCAGGGGCAGCGGGCTCCTCAGCGGGAGCGGTCTCTTCTGCCGGTGCGGCGGCTTCGGCCTCTGCCTTGGCCTCACCCTCGGCGTATGCCTCGGCGGTCTTGGCGGCCTCTGCGTCGTCCTTTTCGGCTTCCTCGGGGAACTCGATGGATTCGATGATGGGTGCGGCCTTCTCGTTCAGGAACTTGTCCATGATGACGATAGCGGCACCGGTGGCCGCCACAGCGGCGGCAGTACCCAGAATGCGGAAGATTGCTTTCATGCCATGACCTCCTTGGTTATGTTGTAGTTAGGAGAAGGTGACAACATCGTTCAGCGGCTTCTCGGCAGGCTCCACCGACAGTGCGGTGAGCACCGGGCCTTTGCCGCGGTAGATGTTATGGAACTTATAGCCGACCTTTGCGGTCACTTTGACCCATGCCCGCTGCTCGAGGGCCTTGTAGCCGTCGTAGCTGCAGGGGAAGCCCACGAACTGGATGTCCTGCACGCAGCAGGTCATGGCGAACCGGCCCGGCACGAAACTGTTCTTGCCGGCGCGGTTGGTCTGGCAGACCTGTGCGAGGAACTTGACGGTCTTGCCCGCGTACTTCTGGGGCTCGTCCTGACAGTCCATATACCAGATGCCGTAATCGTCGTCCGGGATGTCGATGACCGGGGCGTTGATGTCGAAGGGCAGCGGGTCGGGGATGTCGTCGTAAGCCACGCTGCCGTCCTTGAACTCGTAGGCGATGTCGCACTTGCGGGATGCCTGACGCACCAGCTTGTGCAGTTCCTGACGGGCGGCGTCGTTGTTGACGGCCTCGGCGCGGTTGAAGACGATGAGCTCACTGCGGGCGATCTTGTCCAGCATCAGCGCACGCATGGAGTTGTCGCGGGCGTAGGTCAGCGCGGTGGTGCCGTCGGCGGTGGCGATGCACTGGTAGACGATCCAGTTCTCAGGCAGATTGTTTGCCAGGTCCTGCAGCATCCACATACCGTTATACTCGATGACCACGCGGCCGGCGTCGGCCTCCTTAGCCAGCTTTGCGAGGTTCTGGGGGTTCAGCTCAGCCTTGTCCTCGAGGTTGTAGAGCGTCACGCCGGGGAAGGCGAACTTCTTCTCATTGTACTCTTCTTCGCCCTCCTCGCAGACCAGCAGAAGGGTCTTGTCGCCGGAGTCGAAGTTGGGGTCTTCAAAGGTCTCCTGAATGAACTTGGTCTTGCCGCTCTCGAGGAAGCCCACAAACAGGTAAACCGGGATCTCATTTGCCATAATCTTTTATCCTTTCAGGGTCAATCAGCAGCCGAACAGTGCGGCGATGGCCTTTTCATCCAGCTTGGAGCCGATGACCACCAGCTTGCCGCCGACGTCTGCACCGCGTGCGCGGACTTCCCACTCGCCGGGAACGTAGTCGAACTCCAGCCAGCCGTCTGCGCCGCCGTCCACGATGCCCTTGGAGCGGAGGATCATGCCGTAATTGCCGGTGTCCAGCTCGTTGAGGGCGTGCTCAATGTCAGCCTTGGAGAACTTCTTGGCCGTCTCGACGCCCCAGCTGGTGAAGACCTCATCGGCGTCGTGGTCATGATGATGGTGATGATGGCCGCAGCAGCAATGCTCGTCGTGGTCATCGTCATCATGGTCGTGGTGGTGATGATGCTCATGCTCGTCTTCATCATCGTCATCGTGGTCGTGGTGATGATGGTGCTCGTGCTCATCCTCATCATCGTCGTCGTCATCATGATGATGGCCGCAGCAGCAATGCTCATCATGGTCATCATCGTGGTCGTGGTGATGATGGTGTTCGTGCTCTTCTTCCTCGTCCTCGTGGGCGTGCTCCTCGTTGGCCTTGGCAGCCATAGCGATAAGCTCAGCCTTGAAGTCGTCCTTGGTGGACATGGCCTTCAGGATCTGCTCGCCGGTCAGGGCGTCCCAGGCGGTGGTGACGATGGTAGCGGTGGGGTTCTTCTCGCGCAGCATGGCCACAGCGGCGGCGATCTTCTCCTCGGTGGCGTTCTGGGTGCGGCTCAGGATGATGCAGCTTGCGTGGCTGATCTGGTCGTCGTAGAACTCACCGAAGTTCTTCATATACATCTTGACCTTGTTGACGTCGGCCACGGTAACGAAGCTGCTCAGCTGAACATCCAGATGCTCGGCCACGCCCTCGACAGCGCGGGTCACGTCGGACAGCTTGCCGACGCCGGAGGGCTCGATAACGATGCGGTCGGGGTGGTACTGCTCCACCACCTGCTGCAGGGCGGCGCGGAAATCGCCCACCAGAGAGCAGCAGATGCAGCCGGCGTTCAGCTCATTGATCTGGATGCCGGACTCCTTCAAAAAGCCGCCGTCGATGCCGATCTCGCCGAACTCGTTCTCGATGAGCACGACCTTCTGGCCTGCAAAGGACTCTTTGATGAGCTTCTTGATAAGGGTGGTCTTACCGGCGCCAAGGAAGCCGGAGAAAATATCGATCTTGGTCATAGTCTGAAATGCCTCTTTCTTTTATGCAGGCCCGTCGGGCCTTACAAGCAGTCCGGGCCGCTGAGTGCTGACCCAGAAAAATTCCTACACTCCTATTATAACAAGGCTGTCAATGGCAAACCGGCCTTTTTGATGAGAAATTTGTAACATTTTTTGCAATTTACTTGCGTTTTCGGGCGGCAGGATCAAAATGATACCTGCGAATTGCATTCTGCGCCCCGGAATGATACAATAAGGTACAGCAAACCATCGCCGCCGGACGTTTTTCCGGCAGAATAAAGAAAGAAGGCTTTTTGACATGAGCATGAATACCGTTCCCGAGCGTCTGGCCGCCCTGCGCGAGGCCATGAAGGCAAACGGCGTGGACGTCTATCTCATCCCGGTGGGAGACCCGCACGCCAGCGAGTATATGCCCGACCACTACACTGCCCTGACCTACTTCTCCGGCTTCCACGGCGAGAACTCCAACTTCGTCGTCACCATGACCGAGAGCGCTGTCTGGGCCGATGGCCGTTACTTCGTGCAGGCCGAGAAGGAGATCGCTGGCACGGAGATCCAGCTGATGCGGATGGGTGAGCCGGGCGTGCCAACCGCCGAGCAGTACTGCGGCAAAGTCCTGCCCGAGGGCGGCAAGCTGGGCCTCTGCGGCCTGACTGCTTCCTGCGGTCTGGTGCGCAGCCTGCAGAAAGAACTGGACGCTAAGAAAGGCACCATCAAGCTGCTGAACCTCGAGGACGAGCTGTGGACGGAGGGCCGTCCCGCCCTGCCCGCTACCCCGGCATGGCTCCTGCCGAAAGAGTACGCAGGCTTCTCCCCTGCCGAGAAGCTGGGCCAGCTGCGTGCGAAGCTCTCTGAGCTGGGCTGCACCGCACAGCTGGTAGGCAAGCTGGACAATCTGGCATGGCTGCTCAATCTGCGTGCGATGGACATCCAGTGTACCCCCTATGCCATGGCCTATTGCTATGTGACCCCCGATAAGGCGACGCTCTTCATCGACACCGCCCGCGTCAGCGCCGAGGCTGCTGCGGAGCTGAAGGAGAACGGCGTGGAGCTGGCTGAGTACGACGATGTGCTTACCTTCCTCGCCGCCCAGACCGAAGAGCAGACCGTTCTGGCCGACCCCGTTTCCGTCAACTACGCTGTTTACCAGACCCTGCAGGCCAACCCGGCTCTGACCGTCAAGGACGAGGCCGACCCCCTGCTGCCCATGAAGGGCGTCAAGAACGAAGTCGAGCTGGCTCACACCCGCGAAGCTCACATCCGGGACGGCGTGGCTATGGTGCGCTTCCAGATCGAGCTGGAGAACCGTCTGGCCGCCGGCGAAGAGCTGACTGAGCTGACCATCGACGAGATCCTCCACAAGTACCGCAGCGCACAGGACAAGTTCCTGACTGAGAGCTTCGGCACCATTGCAGCTTACGGCCCCAACGCCGCCATGATGCACTATCACGCCACCGAGGAAGACCACGCAAAGCTTGAGAAGAAGGGCTTCTTGCTGGTGGACAGCGGCGCAACCTATATGGACGGCACCACCGACATCACCCGCACCTACCCGCTGGGTGAGCTGACGGAGGACGAGCGCCTGTTCTACACCTGGACTTTACAGTGCCACATCGACATCGCCCGGGCTGTCTGGCTGGACTACTGCGACGGCCATATGCTGGACACCATCGCCCGTGAGCCGCTGTGGCGCCACCTCATCAACTACCGCTGCGGCACCGGCCACAGCGTCAGCCACGTGGGCAACGTCCACGAAGGCCCCCACGCCCTGAACGGCCGCAACACCACCGTTTTCAAGCCGGGCATGATCGTCACCGACGAGCCGGGCGTCTATGAGGGCGGCGTCGTCGGCATCCGCATCGAGAATGAGCTGGAGTGCTACCACAAGGCATCCAACCAGTACGGCGAGTTCCTGGCATTCCGCCCCATCACGTTCGTGCCGATCGCCACCTCCCCCATCGTCCCGGGCGTTCTGAGCCGCGACGAGCTGGATTGGCTGAACGCCTACCACCGCGAGGTCTTCGAGAAGCTGGCTCCCCGCCTGACCGAGGACGAGCGCGACTGGCTGGCTAAGAAGTGTGCCGCCATCGGAGCGTAACAAATAAAACAAGGGCTGCGGCATATCGACAACCTCTCCGTCATTGCTTCGCAATGCCACCTTTCCTATCGAGGAGAGGCTTGGGCATTTCGTAAAGCTTTATCTCTTCGCCAGAGGCTCCCCTCGGTAGGGGAGCTGTCGAGCGACAGCGAGACTGAGAGGTTGGGATGTGCAACAGCCCGTTTTTGTTTCTCGTTATAATTTCTGCTCCAGCTCTGCCTTGTGCTCTTTCCAGTAGGCTTTCGCCTCGTCGATGACCTTCTTGAAGGGGCCGGAGGGGTAAGTGCTCTCGGCGATGTCGATAAGGAATTTATAGAGCTGGGGCCGCACCTGCTCATACATCCCAAGCCGGGTGTAGAGGTCCTTGTAGTAGTGGAACACCTGAATCTTGTTCTGCACCAGAGTGGCAGGCTTTATCTGGGTGTGGCAGATGCTCTGAGGGTTCTGGACGTAGTAGTAGCCGGGCTGCGGGATGGACGCAAAGACTTCGGCGTACTGGATATACTGCATGTTGAACACGAGGTCTTCGGCCCAGCGCATCTCGCTGGTAAAGCGGATGTCGTGCCGGGTGAGGATGTCGCGGCGGTAGAGCTTGTTCCAGAGCACGCTGTAAAAGTAAGAGGCAGGCTTATCCATCAGGCGGCGGGCGAAGGTGTCCTTGTCGTAGACGCCCTCGGGCAGGAAACCGTATTCCCGGTTCTCCGGCGGGCGTGCAACGTGCATGACGCCGAGGTCGTCCTGGATTTTTTCCAGCACCTGTTCCGGCTTTGACGCCCCGGCGGGGATGACCATGGTGTAGGGCGAGATGACGAGGTCGGCACCGGTCTTCTCTGCCGCCTCCACCAGCCGGGCGGTGTAGTCCGGGGCGATGTAGTCATCGCTGTCCACGAACTGGACGTACTTACCGCCGGCAAGCTTCAGGCCGAGGTTCCGGGTGTCGGACACGCCGGAGTTTGCCTTGTCCACCAGCAGGATGCGGCTGTCCTTTTTGCGGAACTCCTCGCAGACGGGCAGGCTCTTATCTTTGGAGCCGTCGTTGATGACGATGAGCTCGAGGTTCTTGTACTCCTGCCCGCAGATGCTTTCGAGGCAGCGGCTCAGGTGGCTCTGGGCATTGTACACAGGGACGATGATGCTGACGAGAGGCATTTCCATAGCAGTTTCTCCTTCTGTTTTTTATAGCAATGATACTCCCGCCGGGCCGAAAAAGCAAGCGCCGGCGGCAGGCCCGAAAGGGGGCTTCGGAATGATATTTCATATCGCGGTGTGCAGCCCGGACAGCGTCCTCCGCAGCCGGGTGGAGCGGCAGTGTCTCGACTATTATGCCCGGCGGGACGACGCCTGCATCATCGAGCAGCTGGACAGCCCGGAGGCCCTGCTGGCCCGGGACGACGCCGGGGAGCGGTACGAGCTGTACCTCATTGAGCTGCCGTCCACGGCAGCCGCCGCGTCGCTGCGGGCAGCGGCTGCACTCCGCAGCCGGGGGCGGCGCAGCCCGCTGGCTTTTCTGGCCCATACGCCCGCCCACGCCTACAGCGCCTACCGGGTGGACGCCATGCAGTATTTATTGCTGCCTGTCCCGCCGGAACAACTGGACGCTCTGCTGGCCCGGGCCACCGAGCCGGAGTACGGCCCGGCCATCCCGGTAGCCACGGCGTCGGGTCTGCGGGTGCTGCCCTTCGCGGACATCGAATACCTCGAGTGTACCCATCATGTGGTGCATTTCCATCTCGCCAGCGGCGAGGATGTGCCGTCCCTGTCTGTCCGGGTGCCGTTCGCACAGGTGGCCCAGCCGCTTTTGGCGGATGAGCGCTTCGTCCAGCTTCATCGCTCTTATGTGGTCAATCTGGCGGCGGTGTCCCAGCTGGCGGCGGGCGAGTTCTGGATGCAGAGCGGCGCACGGGTCCCTGTTCCCCGCGGGCGGGAGCCTGCAGCCCGCACGGCGCTGAAAGATTATCTGGAAAAGCAGTTCCGATAAAGCAATGGGGAGGCCCAGAAGAGCCTCCCCATTGCTTTATAATTTTGTCCAGTCCAGCTGCGTCCAATCCGTTATGTACTGGTCGGCAAGGCGCTGCAATTCGGGCTTATCGGCAGCGCTGGTCTCATCCTCGATGTCGATGAGGTAAAAGCCGCACTGCCTAGCCGTACGGGTGGCGTAGACAGCGTCCTCGCAGACAACGGCGTCGGCGGGTTCGCTGCCGCCCAGCCGCTCGAGGACTTCGTGGAACACCTCGGGGTGGGCTTTGCTCTTCGCGCCCTGTGCGGTGTAGAAGAACTCGAAATAGTCTGCGACGCCCAGCCGGGTGAGCACTTCTTCGCACTGCTCTGCCCAGGTGTTGGAGCAGATGCACATCCGCACGCCCTCGGCTTTCAGCCGGGCCAGCATCTCCCGGACACCGGGCTTCAGCTCAACTTTTTTGTACAGGTCCCGGATGACCTGCCGCATGGCAGGCTCGTAGTCCCGGAGGGTCAGGGGCAGATCGTAGGTGCGGATGAGATATTCCGCGCCCTCCACCATCCCCATGCTCAGCAGAACATCGTGGATGCCGGGTCTTGCGGTGCGGCCATAGCGGCGCAGCAGCTCCAGCGGTGCGCCCTGCCACACCACAGTCATGCTGTCGGTGAGGGTGCCGTCCATGTCGAAAATCCATTGCTTGCGGTGCATCTGTCGTCCTCCTGAATCGTTCTGGCAAGGTGAATTTATTATAGCACATTTTTTGTTACAAAAACAGAGAGAAATCTCCCGGGAAATATGCTATAATCTAGGCAAAACCGGAACACATCAAAGGAGGCAGAAAACATGGCGCAGAACAACACCCCCGTAAAGGCGCTGGTGCTGGCGGGCGGGGGCGCCCGCGGCAGCTATCAGGTGGGCGTCTGGCGGGCGCTGATCGAGCTGGGCTGGCGGCCCCAGATCATTACGGGTACCAGCGTCGGCAGCCTGAACGGCGCCATGTTCGCCCTCGACCTCTACGAGACGGCCCGGGACATGTGGCTGACCATCCGCAGCCAGGATGTGATGGAGCTGCCCGCCGAGGATGCGCCGCTTTCCGAGCTGCACGCATTCCTCAAAGACGCTGTGACTCAGGGCGGCATGGACGTCACTCCGCTGGAAGAGATCGTCGAGCGGGTGTTGGACGAAGATAAACTCCGCAAAAGCCCCATCCGGCTGGGCCTCGTGACCGTGGAGCAGAAGACTCTCAAGGCCCGGGAGCTTCCGCTGGAAGACATCCCCGAGGGCAAGGTGAAAGACTACCTGCTGGCCTCTGCAGCCTGCTTCCCCGCCCTGCGGGCCCACACCATCGACGGGGTGTCTTACCTCGACGGCGGCTACCGGGACAATATGCCCACCGCGCTGGCCCAGAAGATGGGCGCAGAAGAGCTGGTCTGTGTGGACCTGGAGGGTGTGGGCATCACCCGCCCCAACCGCACCGGCCTGCCCACCACCCTCATCCGAAGCTACTGGGAGCTGGGCGACATCCTCCACTTCGAGCCCGCCACCGCCCGGCGGAACATCGAGCTGGGCTACCACGATACATTGCGGGCCTTCGGGCGGCTGCGGGGCTGCGCCTACGCTGTGGACAGCGGGGCTGAGAGCAGCGCGGATGCTGCCGCATTCCATGCGGCCTTCGAGGCCGTCCAGAAGGACGTGCGGGAAAAGCACCCCTCCACCCTGACGGCAGACGCTGCTCTCCTGCTGGCAAAACTCTCGGATGCAGAGCTTGCCCCGCTGGAAGCCGTGGCTGAGGACGTGGGCGTAGACCCCGCCCCCTACTACACCACCCGTACTTTGGGAGAAGCTTTCCTTGCAAAATGCGACTTCGAGCGCCTCAGGAGCTTCGAGCCGCTGTTCGAGGGTGAAGCAGGCCCGGCGCAGGCCGCGCGGGCCGCTCTGCTGCCCAACACCTTTTTGCAGGCACTGGTCTGCCGGGCGCTGACCGGCAGAGTGCCGCCGGAGGAGATGGAAACATGAAGGTATATAAGGGCTTTACCGCATCGCCCGGCCTCGTGCTGGGTCAGGTCAGCCGGCTGGACCGCCCGCCGCTGGTGTTCGGCGAGGGGCCTTTCCACCCCGAACAGGAAAAGCAGGCGCTGGAAGACGCCATCAAGGTCGCTCAGCAGGAGCTGGACGAGATGGCTGGCCGCGCCGCGCCCTCGGAGCAGGCCATCTTCCTGTTCCAGAGCATGATGCTGGAAGACGAGGGCTTCATGAATGAGGTGGCTTTCCAGATAAAAGCCGGCGTCGGTGCCGCCGAGGCAATGGACCGTGTGGGCCGCCGCTACGCCGCTCAGCTGGCCGCCATGAAGGACAACGCCTACATGCAGCTGCGGAGCGTGGACATCCTCGACGTGACCCAGCGCATCACCAACATCCTCTGCCACCGCCTCCGCAGCTGGCTGGCCCTCGACCACCCGGTCATCCTCGCGTCTGACCTGCTCATGCCCACCGATCTGTTCAGCGTCCCGGCGGGCCGCATCCTCGGCCTCATCACCGCCGAGGGCAGCGGCCAGAGCCATGCGGCCATCATCGCCCGCTCGCTGAACATCCCGGGTATCACCCAGGTGGGCGAAGATTTTCTGAAAGACTGCGACGGCCGCGAGGTCATCCTGAACGCCACCGAGGGTGAGTGCATCCTTGACCCGGATGCCGCCGCCCGGCAGAGAGCCATCACCTGCATCTGCGAGATGCAGCGCCAGAACGAGGAGCTGAACGCCCAGCTTGAGCTGCCCAACCGCACCCGGGACGGCAAAGAATTCGAGCTTCTGGCCAACTGCTTCGGCCCCGAGGACGTGGGGACCGCGATGGAGTCCGGCGCGTCCGGCGTGGGCCTGCTGCGCAGCAGCTACATGATGATGCCCGGCCACGCCATGGACGAGCAGGAGCAGTATCTGTTTTACACCTCCTGCCTCGCCGCCGCCAGGGGCAGGACGGTGACGGTGCGCACCTTCGACTTCGGTGCTGACCGCACCATGGCCGACGCCTATCAGGGCGTCCAGTCCTCCAAGCTGGGCCTGCGGGGCATCCGCAGCAGCCTGCGCAATCTGCCCCAGATGGCAGTTCAGATCTGCGCCCTCATGCGTGCCGCCACAAAAGGCCCGCTGCGGGTCATGTTCCCCATGGTGACAGACATCGAGGACTGGGATTCCGCCATGCAGGTGGTAGACCACTGCCGCCGCAAGCTCACCGAGCGGGGCGTGGAGTTCGAGCCTGACGTCCCCTTCGGCGTCATGCTCAGCGTCCCCGCCGCCTGCCTGACGGCAGAGGACTTCACGGCTCACGGCTGCCGGTTCTTCGTCATCGGCACCAACGATTTGACCCAGTACACCCACGCGGTGAGCCGGGAACTGGCCATTGCCGAGCACTACTACCGTCCCGCCAGCCCGGCCATGAAAAAGCTCATCGCCATGGTGGTGGACGCCGCCAGGAAAGCGGACATCCCCGTCACCATCTGCGGCCTCGCCGTCGGCAATGCCGTCAACGCGACCCAGTATCTCCACCTCGGCCTGCGCAGCTTCTCCATGAGCCCACAGAACCTGTTGACCATCAAAAAGGCCCTGCGGGATGCAGATGCAGAATAAATGAGAAACGGCGTCCCACCTCGGCGGGACGCCGTTTCTGATGTCAGAACTTATTCAAGATTCCCCGTCAGGGTCATGACGGCAGAGACGACGGCCAGCGGGGCCGTCTCACAGCGGAGGATGCGGGGGCCGAGGCCGACGGTCTTTGCGCCGGCTTTTGCGGCCATCTCAGCTTCCTCGGCGGCGAAGCCGCCCTCTGCGCCGGTGATGATGGCGATCTTCAGCTTTTCGCCATCGGCGGGCGTGGCCTCAGCCAGCAGCTGGCGCAGGGATGCGCCGCCGCACTCGTAGCAGAAGAGCACGAGGTCATACTGGTCGAGGCTGCGGCAGACGGCCCCGAAGTTGGGCAGCGGAAGGGCCACATCCGGCAGGATGCCCCGGCCGCACTGCTTGGCGGCTTCAAAGGCGATGCGGTTGTAGCGCTCGTTTTTCTGCTCTTCCTTCTTGGGTGCGGCCACGCAGTAGCGGCTGAAAAACGGGATGAAGTGGTCACAGCCCAGCTCGACGCCGTGGCGGATGACCTGCTCCAGCTTGTCCTGCTTGGGGTAGCCCACCAGCAGGGTGACGTCTACGGTGGGCTCTGCGGCGCTGGGGTAGCCCGGCTCCACGCTGAACTCCACCGTCTCGTCGCCGAAACCGGTGATGGTGGCAGTATACTCGACGGCGCTGCCGTCGCAGAGGATGACGGTGTCTCCCAGTTTGCCCCGCATCACGCGGGAGAGATGGTGGGCGTCGGCCCCCCGCAGCACGGCGGTGCCATCGGAAATTTCAGTGGTAAAATAACGGTGCGGCATATTTTTTGATCCTTTACATCTTAGGCTCCCCTCACAGGGGCAATAACGACGACCGCCGCCAGTGGCGGAAGCAGGGAGTCGTTGTTGGGGCCGCGGCCAGCAAGGCGCAAGTGCTTTTCAAGCACGAAGCGAATGCTGGGAGCCGCAACCCGGCAATGGCAGTGCGAAGCACTGACTGAGAGGTTGGCCTTATGCCTTCTTGCAGACGATGCACTCCCAGCCGCGCTTCTCCTTCACTTCCAGCACAGCGAGGCCGGCGGCTTCCAGCGCGGTGATGACCTCATCCTTCCGGCTGTCGATGATGCCGCTGGCGATGAAGACGGCATCGTCGGCCATCAGGCCGGGGACGGCGGGGGCCAGCGACATGATGGCGTTGGCCACGATGTTGGCCGTGATGATGTCGTACTTGCCGCTGGCCTTGTCGGACAGATCGCCCACGAGGACGGTCAGCTTGTCGGCTACGCCGTTGAGGGCGGCGTTCTCGCCGGCGGTGCGGACGGCCACGGGGTCGATGTCCACGCCCTCAGCCACGGCTGCGCCCAGCTTGAGGGCTGCGATGGCGAGGATGCCGCTGCCGGTGCCGATGTCCAGCACCCGCTCGCCGCCCTTGACCCGCTCGTCCAGCACTTCGAGGCAGAGGTTGGTGGTCTCATGGCCGCCGGTGCCGAAAGCAAGGCCCGGGTCGAGGATGAGCTTGACGCGGTCGGTGTCGTAGTCCTGCCAGGACGGCACGATGGCGAGGCGCTGGCCCACGTCCATCGGGTGGTAATACTTGCGCCAGCCGTTCTGCCAGTCTTCCTGCTCCACGCCCTCGGTCTCGGAGGTGTAGGGGATGCCTGCGGCCTCCATCCGGGCCGCGATGAGGGCCAGCGTCTCCACCGGCGAAGCGCCCGGCTCGAGGTACATGTGGATGATGACGGTGTCCCGGGGCTTGTCCAGCAGCTCCTGCTCGATGAGGTCCACGTGGGCGATCTGCTCCACCTGTTCCTCGATGTCGCTGTAGTCTTCGATATAAATGCCGC
The DNA here is from genome assembly GCF_040094125.1 of Faecalibacterium longum. Taxonomy (NCBI): domain Bacteria; kingdom Bacillati; phylum Bacillota; class Clostridia; order Eubacteriales; family Oscillospiraceae; genus Faecalibacterium; species Faecalibacterium longum. The sequence goes on along the minus strand of NZ_JBBNIH010000142.1, from coordinate 6,641 downwards.
CCTCCGCGATCATGGTGGCCACGGCCTCAGCGGCCTCGGCGTCGGCTTTGGATACGGTCAGGCGAATATCAGTCCATTCCATAAGGATGCTCCTTCCGTGTATTGGGGATATACTGTCTTTATAGTACCCGATTCCGGCCCGGGATGCAAGCTCTCGGGCCGAAAGATACCCGAAAAGGCTTTCTTTTTTCCCGGCAGTATGTTAATATGGTGTTGTACCCGGACTGGGTCCGGGCGGCTTCCTGCCGGAAGCGCCCGCCGCATCGTTCCCCAAAGGAGGAATTATCGTATGTTTTTGGGAATGGATATTTACAGCTGGATCGCTGCTATCGTCATCGCGCTCATCGTCACATTCCTTCCGATCACGCTGCCGTTCAAGATCGTTCTCGCCATGGTAGCCATGGCCTGCTTCTACTTTGGACGCAAGTATTATCACAACCATAAGAACGGCGGGGCCGAGACGCCCAGCATGAGCTCTGCCGAGAGCGAGGCACTGGCCTCCGGCATCCTGAAAGCCCTCGGCGGCAAGAATAATATCGTCAAGGTGGACTACTGCGCCACCCGTCTCCGCTTTGAGGTACACAGCTACGCCTCCGTGGACGAGGCCGCTGCCAAGGCCGCAGGCGCAGAGGGCGTCATCCGCCCGGCCAAGAACGCCTGCCAGGTGGTCATCAAGGGCGATGTGCAGGCCGTGTACGATGCCCTGCGCAAGCAGCTGTAACTAAGAAGCCGTTTTCTCACGCAAACAGCTTCTCGAACACCGCCGGGAACGGGCCGCTGCGCCCGGCCCGGCGGTATTTTTATCGGAAAGGAATTTTGATATGAAGCCCCAGACCTTTACGTGGAAGAAACTCACCGCCGACGAGCTGACGCGGGTGTATCTGGACGAGATGCGCCGCGACTTCCCGCCCAGCGAGCTGAAACCCCTGAGCATGATTCTCAACAGTGAAGCCGTCGGCATGGCCCACACCTGGGGCGTGTTCGAGGGGGAGACGCTGGTGTCCTACCTGCTGATGGTGCGGCCTATGGGCTGTGAAGTGAGCCAGCTGGACTATTTCTCCGTCCTGCCCGCCTACCGCAGCACCGGCATTGGCGCAAAGCTGCTGGCCGCTCTGCCCGCCCACGAGGAGGGCGCAAAGGCCATCCTCATTGAGGCCGAGTGTCCCGAGAAGGCCGACGACGAGGCCATGGCCGTCCGGCGTCTGGGCTTTTATGCCCGCTGCGGGGCCGTTGACACCGGCTGGACGGAGCATCTTTTCGACGCATGGTTCCGGGTGCTGGTCCTGCCTGCCGAGGGGGAGACACTGGATGCGGAGACGGCCAACAAAGAGCTGGCCGACTGCTACAGCCGGGTGATGGGCGCGGACAAGTGGCGCAGATATGTCCAGCTCTACCGCCCGGGCGGCACGGAAGAGAAATTCTGATTTGATCATAGGGTCTGAAAGGCTGCTTTACGTTCTGTGAAGCAGCCTTTTTTGCACCCTTCAGCGGGCGGGATGCACAAACGAAAGTGCAGATTTTTGACAGTTTGACCGGGAATGTAAAATCAAGTGTCCTGTTTTCCACACCGGCTTTACCAGAGGATGACAACAGCGCAAAAACACCGCACAAAACTTTACCTGCATTTTGCGCCGCCATGGTCGCAGCTGGATGGGCGGTGCGCTACAATAAAGGCGTCCCAAGAGAGACACAACAAGGAAAAGGAAAACAGCCCGGCCAGAACAAAAGGGCCGGCCCAGTTGAAGGAGATATTATGATGAAAAAGATCACTCGTCGTTCGTTCCTGTCCATCTGCGGCGTTGCTGCCGCTGCTGCTGCCCTGACCGCCTGCGGCGGTGCAGCTTCTTCCACGGCTGCCTCTTCTGCCGCAGCATCCAGCACCGCAGCTTCCGCTTCTTCTACGGCTGCGCTGTCCGGCAATGTCGCCACCGGCGGTTCCACCTCTATGAAGAACGTCATCGCCGCCCTGACCGAGGGCTTCGCTGAGATCGAGCCGGATGTCACCATCAGCTATGACCCCACCGGTTCCGGCGCAGGCATCACCGGCGCTACTGATAAGACTCTGGACATCGGTCTTTCTTCCCGCGCCCTGAAGGCTGACGAGACCGGCGTCACCGGCACCATCGTAGCTCTGGACGGCATCGCCATCATCGTCAACAAGGACAGCAAGGTCGAGGACCTGACCGTTGACCAGCTCAAGCAGATGTTCACCGGCGAGATCACCAACTGGTCCGAGGTCGGCGGCGACGACGGCGAGATCGTTCTGGTGGGCCGCGAGGCTGGCTCCGGCACCCGCGATGGCTTCGAGAGCATCGTGGACGTCAAGGATTCCTGCAAGTATGCGCAGGAGCTGACCGCTACCGGCGCTGTCATCAGCGCTGTGGAGGCCAATCCTCTGGCCATCGGTTACGCTTCCCTGTCTGCCATCGGCGACACCGTCAAGGCTGTGACCGTCGGCGGCGTGGAGTGCAGCGAGGAGACCGTCAAGGACGGCAGCTATGAGGTGCAGCGTCCCTTCGTGTTCGTCACCAACGACTCCGTCACCCTCTCCGCTCAGGCTCAGGCGTTCTTCGACTTTGCTACCAGCACCGACGCTGCCGACCTCATCCGCACTGCTGGCGCTGTCCCGGTGAACGAGTAATTTTGCGAGGGATCCCTCAGGTGTTTTTATGAAAAAATTCGAGCTGCCCCGCACCCCGGCCCAATGGCTGGAAGCTGTCATGAACGCCATCTTCTTCCTCTGCGGCATCCTCGCTGTGGGCTGCGTGGCTGTCATTACCATCTATATGTTCCTGTCGGGCCTGCCCGCCATCGGAAAGATCGGCCCGCTGAAATTCCTCTTCGGCACCGAGTGGGCCTCCACGGCGTCCGAGCCGAAGTACGGCATCCTGCCCTTCGTGCTTTCGAGTATTTATGGCACCCTGGGCGCGTCCCTCATCGGCGTGCCGGTGGGCCTGCTGACAGCAGTGTTCCTCTCGAAAGCGGCAGCTCCCGGCGTGCGCAATGTGGTCGTCACGGCGGTGGAGCTGCTGAGCGGCATCCCCAGCGTGGTGTTCGGTCTGCTGGGCATGCAGGTGCTGGTGCCTGCGGTGGCGAAAGTGTTTGGCAAGGCGTCGGGCGCCTGCCTGCTGTCGGCCATCGTGGTGCTGTCCATCATGATACTGCCCAGCATCGTGTCCGTGTCGGTGACGGCCCTCAACGCCGTGCCGCCCGAGTATGAGCAGGGCAGTCTGGCACTGGGTGCGACCGATACGGAAACGTGGTTCAAGATCAGCATCCCGGCGGCCAGGAGCGGCATTGCAGCCGGTATCGTTCTGGGCATTGGCCGCGCCATCGGCGAGGCAATGGCCGTCATGATGGTGGCAGGCAACAGCCCCAATATGCCGGACAGCCTCTTCCGCAGCGTCACCTTCCTGACCACGGCCATCGCCAAGGAGATGAGCTACGCCAGCGGCCTGCAGAAGCAGGCGCTGTTCAGCATCGCGTTGGTGCTGTTCGTCTTCATCATGGTCATCAATGTGCTGCTCAACGCTGTGCTGAAGGGAGGAAACAAGGATGAAAAGTGACTTCTCCCCCTCCCGTCGCGCATGGAACGTCATCATGACTGCGCTGGTCTGGGCGGCGGCAGTGCTGGTCATCGCCCTCACGGTGGGCGTTATCGGGCTGGTACTGATGCGGGGCATCCCCCACATCAGCTGGGAATTCCTTTCCACCACCGCCAGCGTCCTCAAAGGCACTGACGGCATCCTGCCCGCTATCCTCAACACGTTATATGTCATCCTGCTCACCCTGCTCATCGTCCTTCCGCTGGGCGTGGGCGCGGCAGTTTACCTCACGGAGTACGCCTCCAACCGGAAGCTCATTGAGGTCATCGAGTTCACGAATGAGACGCTTGCGGGCATCCCCAGCATCATCTACGGCCTCGTGGGTATGCTGGTCTTCGCCCAGACAATGGGCTTTAAGACCTGCCTGCTCTCCGGCAGCCTGACGCTGGTGGTCATGAACCTGCCCACCATCATCCGTACCACGCAGGAGTCCCTCAAAACGGTGCCGCAGGGCTACCGGGAGGGCGCTCTGGGCCTCGGCGCGGGCAAGTGGCACATCATCCGCACCATCGTGCTGCCCTGCAGCATCGACGGCATCGTCACCGGCTGCATCCTGGCCGTGGGCCGTATCGTGGGTGAGAGCGCGGCCCTGCTCTTCACCGCCGGTGCGGCGGAAGTCATTGCAGGCAGCATCGCCAAGGCTTACACATCCAACGGCGCGACCCTCTCCGTCCTGCTCTATCTGCGGGCCTTCGAGGACGGCGACTTCGCCTCCGCCTGGGGCATCGGCGCAGTGCTGCTGGTTCTGGTGCTTCTCATCGACCTCGCAGCCCGTCTGGCAAAAACAAAGCTCAAACAGAAACAGTAAGGGGTATTTTATGGAGAACAATATGCCGGTCATCTCGGCAAAAAATCTGAACCTCTGGTACGGCGACTTCAAGGCCCTCAAGGGCATCTCGCTGGACGTGGGCGAACAGGAGATCACTGCCCTCATCGGCCCCTCGGGCTGCGGCAAATCCACCTTTCTCAAGACCCTGAACCGGATGAACGACCTTGTGCCAAACGTCCGCATCGAGGGCGACGTCCGGCTCCGGGGCGAGGATATTTTCTCAAAGGAGATGCAGCTGACCGACCTGCGCCGCCGCGTGGGCATGGTCTTCCAGAAGGCGAACCCCTTCCCCATGAGCATCTACGACAATATTACTTACGGCCCCAAGCTCCACGGCGTCCGCAATAAGGCGGAGCTGGATGAGCTGGTGGAAAGCTCCCTGCGGGGCGCTGCCCTCTGGGACGAGGTGAAAGACCGCCTGAAAAAGAGCGCACTGGGCCTCTCCGGCGGTCAGCAGCAGCGCCTGTGCATCGCCCGGGCTCTGGCTGTCAAGCCCGAAGTCCTGCTGATGGACGAACCCACCAGCGCCCTCGACCCTGGCTCCACCATGAAGGTGGAAGAGCTGATGAGCGAGCTGAAAAAGAACTACACCGTCGTCATCGTCACCCACAACATGCAGCAGGCGGCCCGTATCAGCGACCGCACGGCCTTCTTCCTGCTGGGTGAGCTGGTGGAGTGCGGCCCCACGAGCGAGATTTTCAGCACCCCGAAGGATAAGCGCACCGAGGACTATATCTCGGGCCGCTTCGGTTAAAAAGGAGGGTTTGCGATATGAGCACACGCACACAGTACGAAGCCGACCTCGCGGCCCTGAAGGGATCGCTGGCCAAGATGAGCCAGCTCTCTGCCGACGCGGTGGAAGATGCGCTGGAAGCCCTCTGCACGGCGGACGCCGAGGAAGCAAAGGGCATCATCAAGGGCGACACCGAGGTCAACCGGATGGAGCGGGACATCGAGCACCGCTGCATGACCCTGCTGCTGCGTCAGCAGCCGGTGGCAAGTGATCTGCGCTTTATCTCTGCTGCCATGAAAGTGGTGACAGACGTGGAGCGCATCGGTGACCATGCCGCCGACATCGCGGAGATCGTCCCCCATCTGGCCGGCGTCCGCAAGGCGGGCGACTCCGCCGTGAGCAGGAGCATTGAGATGGGCCGCAAAGCCCACAAGATGCTGCAGGACGCCATGAGCGCCTTTGAGGCAGAAGATGAGGCGGCGGCAAAAGCCGTCATCGACGCCGACGACGCGGTGGACTACGACTTCAACACCATCAAGCGGATGCTGGCGGCGGAGATCGCCGCCGACCCCGGCAAAGTGGATGCCGCGCTGGATGTGCTGATGGTCATCAAGTACCTCGAGCGCATCGGCGACCACGCCGTGAACATCGCCGAGTGGGTGGAGTTCCTGCGCACGGGCCGGTATCACCACGAGAAGATGTTCTGAGTTCTGTTTTCCTCTTTTTCTTTTCCTGAAACGCTGCTGCCCGAGGCGGGCGGCAGCTTTTGTTTTGTCGAAACCCCGTCTGAAAAAATTTGGAGTTTTTTCTTGTCTTATGCAATTTCCGGCCCGGCTGCGCCGTATTATAAGCAGAAGCCTCCCAACAGAGGGACGCTTATGAGACCTGAGCGCGGCCCGGCTCCGACATCCCCCATGTCCCCGGCTGCGCCGCAACGGAGGATACCTATGAGCATCAAGAAATTCCCGCTGGAAGCTTACGGCGCGGCCGTCAGCCGCGAAGAGCTGGTGCAGGCGGCTTTGGATGAGATCACCAAGAATTACCGTGAGGCCAGCCTCTCCAATGTGGCCCGCAGTTACGGCGTCTCTCTGGCCTATGTCAGCGAGTGCGTCCGGGCGCAGACAGGCCGTACTTATAAGGAATTGCTCCAGAAGCACCGGATGGAGACTGCCGCCCGCCTGCTGCGCCGTAGTGACTGGAACATCCAGCAGATCATCACCTATGTCGGCTACGAGAATACCAGCTATTTCTACCGCCTGTTCCACGAGCGGTACGGCCAGAGCCCCCGTGAGTACCGCCAGAGCCGCGCGGCCCGCACCCGCACACCGGCCTGACCTTGAGCACACTGCGAAAAAAGACGTCCCGTGTCTGCGGGACGTCTTTTGATGTCTTAAGATGGAAAAACGATGCAGAGTGTGTTACAATAAAAGCCAGACCTGCAAAAATGCGGGAGTGGGGGGGGGGGGGGGGGGGG
>NZ_JBBNIH010000141.1:0-1816 GCF_040094125.1 Faecalibacterium longum | reverse complement strand
TTCATCAAGTCCGCAAGACGGATGTTGGATGGTGCGGGCAGATATTCCTGTGCCATGTGGTCGGCCCTCCTTTTTGATCTTTTTCCTCATTATAATACGCTCTGCCGTTTTGTTCAATATACGGTTACCTCTCCGCCCTTGCTGTTGCAGCCCTGCAACCAGCAAGGGCATTTTTCTTTTTCCGTTGCAGTTTTGCCGCTTTTTCACCCTTTCTGCAAAATTCTCCGTATATTCAGGCACAAGGCAAAAAACACCAGAGTTCCCACACGGGGTACTCTGGTGCAGTACATAACATCTACCTGCCCGGTGGCCGCAGGGTGCGGGGTTTTGTAGGCATCGAACCGCTTGTCCACCCCTGCCCGTAAAAAGTGCATTTTTTCACGGAAGAAGTTCGTACAACCTGTACGGTCTGTACTTGTACGCACCCGTACGGCAAATTGAAGCAAATTCAAACGTGTTATCGTTTGTATTTCAGATTTCTGTACGCCGTACAGACCGTACAGGTTATTTGAAGTCCGTACGCAATTTTTTCAGTTGCGTACGGAGCAATCAAGTTCGCATTGTGCGAACTTGATCGTAGCTCTCCCGCAGGAGACGTTCCCCCTCGGAGAGTCCTCGAAGAGCCCACTACACTTTGCAGCCCATAGGGATGAAAGTGTCATAGTGGGTTATTACACTTCCGGGGAAGTGCATCTCCGTCCTCGTCACCTCTCGATGAACCTTGAAAGGAGGGATGCCCTTTGGCAAGAAACGATGGCGTTGACCGCACCAGTGTCCGGAATCTCGCCGTTTCGGACAAGGCCGTTGGCAACACCCAGCAGCACAATGAGCGTGAAAAGGACAGCTATCGGAACCCCGATATTATCCCCCAGCGCGCTGCATGGAACGTCCACTTCAAAAAGCCAACCGCCAGCTACACTGACCTGTTCGCCCAACTGGAAACCGCTGGTACGATTTCAACGCGCGGCCTGAAGCCGGATGCCACCCATTATTGCGAGCTTGTCTTTGATGTCAACTCGGCCTATTTCGACAACCACGGCGGCTACGAGTTCGCTAAGCAGTTCTACGCAAATGCCTATAAAGCCGCTGTCCAGATCGTGGGCGGTGAGCAGTATATCCTCTCGGCTGTCATGCACGCCGATGAGACCAACCGTGCCATGACCGAAGCATTAGGCCGGGAAGTTTACCACTACCACCTCCATGTGGTCTATGTGCCTGTCGTGGAAAAGCAAATCCTGTGGTCGAAACGCTGCAAAGACAAGGCATTGGTCGGCACAGTCAAGGAGACCGTCATGCAGGTCAGCCGGAGCAAGAAGTGGGCATCCAAGCCCCTGCTGGACGATGCCGGAAAGCCCGTGCTGCAAAAGAACGGCAAGCCAGTCCTGAAGAAGTCGTACAGCGTCCTGCAAGACGATTTCTTCCACTATATGCGCAACGCCGGGTACACCGACGTAGAACGCGGTGAGCGCGGTAGCACCGAAGAACACCTGACCGTCACCCAGTTCAAAGTCCAGCGGGAGCAGGAGCGTCTGGACAGCCTGACTTCTCAAATCGACCAGAAAGAACAGTCGCTTGCCCGAACCAGCACCGCTCTCTCCAAAAAGGAGAAGGAACTTGCCGCTGTTCAGAAAAAGGCCACGCTCACAAAAGAAGCCCTCATTCACGCGCGCGATCTGGATTATATCGGTAAGCGAACCTTCCTCGGCAACTATTCGCTGACCGAAGAAGAATTCTCCAAACTGAAAAAGCAAGCCGACCACGGCTATATGATGGACGTGGAGAACCGCCGCTTGAAAGAAGAACTTTCCACCGCCAA
>NZ_JBBNIH010000140.1:0-4780 GCF_040094125.1 Faecalibacterium longum | reverse complement strand
GACTTGAAAATCGCGCCCGAATCCCCTACAATGAAATTGTCCGAAACCCCTGCCGTAGAACCTTCTGACCAGACCAGCAAAATCGTCCGACACGCCCCGCTCGTTTACCGGGTGGAAGAGATCGCCCAACTGTTGGCGATCTCCAACCGTGCTGCGTACAATCTGTGCAACACCACGAAAGACTTCAAGGTGATCCGCCTCGGTACCAGCATCCGGGTAAGCAAGCAGAGCTTTGACGATTGGTTTGCTGCGGTCTGAGGGAGGGAACATCTATGGCATCTATTCTCAGGCGCGGAGATTCCTACTCCGTTCGTTTCAAATACAAAGACCATGCTGGCCGGATCTGTGAAGGCTGGGAGAGTTTCAAAACCAAGAAGGAAGCGCAAGACCGCAAGATCTCGGTAGAGAAAGAACTCTTGGACGGTACGTTCCTCATACCTGATGCAATGACGGTAGCAGAAATGCTGTACAAGTGGCTCCCCATCCAGTCCAGCAAGCACAAGTGGGCACCCAAAACCTACACCCACACGGTAGCCATGATTCAGAATCTTGTCGTGCCCTATCTCGGCAAGAAGCAGATTCAGAAGGTTCAGACGTATGACCTCGAACAGTTCTACGCCACTTTGAGCCGGACACCGCGCGGACTGTATAAGCAGGGTGTCAAGCAAACGCTCACCGACAAACAGAAGCGGCAGTTTCTGACGGGTGCTTCCATCCGGGAAGTCCATGCCATGCTCAAGACTGCTTTTTCCTATGCCGTTGAGTGGGGTCTGCTCCTCAAGTCACCGATTCCGAGAGAAGCCCCGAAATCGACCTCGGAAGAACGTGCCATCTGGGACGAAAAGACCATGCTTGCTGCGTTGCAGACCATGACCGACCCTACGCTCCACCTTGCTGTTCATCTGAGCATGATTCTCTCGCTGCGTGTCGGAGAGATCCTTGGCTTGCAGCCGGGAGACATCGACTTTGATGCAGCGGATGGACGTGGGACCATCACGGTCGGCAGGAGCTTACAGCGCACCGAAAAGGCTGCACTGGAAAAGACCGACCCGAATCAGATCTACCACATCTTCCCCGACCAGCGTGAGGGCAGCAGCTCCGCACTGGTGCTGAAGAAGCCGAAAACCAAGAAATCCAGCCGCACCCTTTATCTGACGAAACCCTTGAAAGAGGAACTGCTGGCTTGGCTGGAAAAGCTCCGTCAGGACGAGCTTGCCATGGATGGCAGATATCGCAACTGTGGCCAGCTCTTCCGCCTGCCCAACGGTATGCCTGTTGCCCCGGAAGCCCTTTCTAAATGGTACCGCACTTGGCGTGCAGAGCACCCGGAGTTTGAGAAGATCGTGTTCCACGGTCTGCGCCACTCCAGTGCCACTTACCAGTTGATTGAATCCGGCGGCAACATTAAAGCCGTGCAGGGCAACACCGGTCACGCCACCACCGGCATCCTGATGGACACCTACGCCCACACGCAGGACAAGCCCCGGTTGGAGCTGGCTGAGAAGCTGGAAGCAGACTTCTATTCACAGGACATCGGCTCCCCCAAATCCGGCTCTGTGCCGGTAAAAGAAAATCTGCCGGACAGCATCCAGATCACCCCGGAAGGGATGCTGAAAGTTGTCCGACAGATGAACCCCGAGCAGCGGCGTGAGTTCACCCGCCTGCTGTTCGCCTGAAAAAAGTATGGAAAAAACGCTCACGATGCACAGAATGCAGACAATGCAAGGAAAAACACGGCTTTCCCGCCGGTGTGCAAAAAGTGTGCAAAAGTGTGCAGAGCCCCAGAAAATGGAAAATCCCACGAGGAATCTTACGATTCTTCGTGGGATTTTGGTGCGCTCGAGGGAACTCGAATCCCTGGCCCTCTGATTAAAAGTCAGATGCTCTACCGGCTGAGCTACGAGCGCATATTTTCAGATTTACAGATACTGCCGAATAATATTACCACACCCGCGCCAAAAAAGCAAGAGGGAAGCGCAAAAAAGTGCCTTTCCGCAGCACACAGACCCCCGCCGGGAGCGCACCCGTTCTTTTTATAAAAGCCAGTTTTACTGTCACCTCTCTGGGACGCGGATGTTCTGGCGGCAACTTCCTCTTTACAAATGAGGCGCGAACCAGTACAATCAAAGCAGAACGCACTGTCCCGGCCCGTATGCGGCGGGGCTTTTTGATAGGAGGCTGTTTTATCATGAAAATCTCTCGTCGGTCTGTCCTTCATATTTCCGGGCTGGCAGCGGCAGCGCTGGCCCTGACCGGCTGCTCTGCGGCTGGAAGCGCCGCGCTGGGCGGCAAGCTGCCCGGCCTGCTTAAGGGTCTGGCAAAAAAAGGGGAGACCGCTGCTTCGTCGGAAGCTGCCAGCGACATGGCCGTCACCCCGCCGCCCGAGGGCGAACAGCTTGACCCGGCCTTCGGCGTCATGCCTGAGTACGACGCCGACATCCTCACCGGCGCCGAGCGCAGCACCAACAGCCGCCCGGTGGCTGTGATGGTGAACAACATCGCCAACTCCCAGCGCCAGAATGCCCGCCCCCAGCGGGGCATCGGCAGCGCCGACCTGCTCATCGAGGCCAAGGTCGAGGGCGGCATCACCCGCCTGTGCGCCGTGTTCAGCGACGCCGACAGCATCCCCGAGGTCGGCCCCATCCGCTCAGGCCGCGACCAGTTCCTGCAGCTGCTCATGCCCTGGGACATCCTCTACTACCACGACGGCGAGAGCATCTTCTGCACCCAGTTCGTCAGCGTGTACGGCTACTCCGGGCTGAACATCGGCGGCAAGAATTATTTCAAGACCCCCATCCACCCCATCGTCTCCCACCGCAATAACCGCGGCCGCGATGTGGCCTACGAGCACACCGAGTTCACCTCCGGCAAGGAGATCTGCAAGGCCGCTTCTGATGCCGGCATCAGCCTCTACGCTCCCAGCGAGGGGACGTTCTTCCACTTTGCCGACTACCGCACCGACGAGGTCAACAAGCTCAAGGGTGAACCCTCGGCCAAAAAAATCGCCATCGTACATTCAGAGAGCTACCGCACCTCGTTCAGCTACTCCGCACTCAGCCACACCTACGCGATGCAGATGTACAACTCCTCCAAGAAGGCCACCGAGAACACCGTCGATGAGCTGACCGGTGAGCAGCTCACCTTCGAGAACGTCGTGGTCTGCTTCGCCGACATGGACGCCTACGCAGGCGACTCCCATGACGTGCAGGAGGTGCAGTACATCAAGGGCGGCGACGCCTACCTCTTCACCCGCGGCGGCGTGCAGGTGGGCCGCTGGGAAAAGACCTATCCCACCAACCCCCTCAAGCTTTACACCAAGTCCGGCGAAGAGATGACCCTCAACCGGGGCAAGACCTACTTTGCACTGGTGGACAACGACGAGCTGAGCAATTTCAGCTACCAGTAAGCCCATGAGGGACATGACAATGAAACGCATTCGAACTGCGCTCTGCCTCATTTTGGCCGCCGCGCTGCTGGCAGGCTGCGCCTTTCTGCCCAGCGACAGTGAGCCGGAAACGCCCGCTCCCACCGACCCGCTCACCGGCCTTGCCCTCGAGTGGCAGGGCCAGCGTCCGGTGGCCGTGGCCATTGAGAACAGCACTGCCTCCACCACTCAGTGGGGCCTTTCCTCGGCGTCGGTGGTGCTGGAAGCCCTCACCGAGGTAGGTACGTCCACTGAGCTCTGCCTCGTCTATCCGGCGCTGGCCGCGACCCCGAAGGTCGGACCGGTGGCCGCCGGTCAGGACATCTACTGGCGGCTTCTGGTGGGTCAGCAGCCCATTCCGGTACAGCGGGGCGGGGGACAGTTCGACCAGAACTTCCTCGATTACTATTCCATCCGGGCCGTGGATGCTCTGGAAGCCGGGCGCACCGCCTTCGACTGCGGCAGTGAGTGGAGCAACGCACCGCTGTGGTACACCAGCGGCGAGGCCATCTCTAATGTCTTGGACGAGCTGAGTATCTCCTCTGTTCTGACGGAATCCCGGGTGACGAACGTCGTATCTGCTGCGTCGGACAGTGCTTCCTCCGGGGCCGACGCAGTGCTGTCCCTCCCTGCACTTCTTCCGCAGGAAGCAGACGGCAAACTGCCGGACGCCACCGCGCCGGACGCGGTGAATGTCCGGGTCTGCTTTGACGACGACAACGCCACCGGCTTTTCCTACGACGCCGACAGCGGGCTTTACCGGATGCTCCACGCCGACGGCACGCCCCAGCTGGACGCCAACAACGGCCAGCAGGCCGGGTTCGATAATCTGCTGGTGCTGTTCAGCGCCTCCGAGCTGCGGGACGACGGCAGGACCTACGACTACGATTTGAGCATGGGCGGCGGCGTCTGGCTCAACGGCGGGCATCTGTGGACCATCACCTGGACGCAGGGCCGGGACAACACGCTCCTGCTTTACGACGCCGATGGCCGCACCATGAACATCGAGGCCGGGACGAGCTATATCGCTCTTGTCACCAGTCTGACCGGACAGGAGCTGACTGTTACCAATTCCAGCGGAGAAGAGATTCTTGGATAAGCAAAAAGACTTCTGCATTTCACCGTGCAGAAGTCTTTTTTATTTCCAGGCTGCGGCGCGCGCCTGTGCGCGGGGCAGGTTTTCTTTTTCGGTCAAATGGCTTTGCGCTCCGCGCGGGCCAGAGGCAGAGCTGTTTTTTTCTTTAAGCTGCTTCTCGCGCTGGTGGCGCGGGGCTGGTTTTCTTTTTCGGTCAAATGGCTTTGCGCTCCGCGCGGGCCAGAGGTAGGGAGGGGTGTTTCGAATCCCCCCTCCCTACC
>NZ_JBBNIH010000139.1:0-17299 GCF_040094125.1 Faecalibacterium longum | reverse complement strand
AAAAGAGGCACTGCCGCTGGCAGTGCCTCTTTTGTTATATTTGTTCTTTTTACAACGTATCTTCCCCGGGCAGCTGATTCCACAGGCGGTAGTAGACGCCCTTCTTCGCCAGCAGCTCATCGTGGGTGCCGGACTCCTCGATACCCTCTGCGCCCAGCACAAGGATTCTATCGTAGTCCTTGATGGTGGTCAGTCGGTGGGCGATGGTCAGGGTCGTGCGGCCATGGGCCAGCTTTTCGAGGCTCTGGCCCACAAGGATCTCGCTCTCGTTGTCGAGGGCGCTGGTGGCCTCGTCCAGAATGAGGATGGGCGGGTTCTTCAGGAAGACCCGCGCGATCGCAATGCGCTGCTTCTGACCGCCCGAGAGCTTGACGCCGCGCTCACCCACATAGGTATCAAAACCGTCCTTCAAGGCGCTGATAAAGCGCTCTGCGCCCGCCAGACGGGCCGCTTCAATGATCTCCTCCCGGGTCGCGCCGGGCTTGCCGTAGGCGATGTTATCCGCCACCGAACCGCTGAACAGATAGACGTCCTGCTGGACGATGCCGATGTCCTCCCGCAGGCTCTTGAGGGTGACGTGCTGGATGTCCTGCCCGTCGATGAGGATACGGCCTCCCGTCACCTCGTAGAAGCGGGGGATGAGGTTGCAGAGCGTCGTCTTGCCGCCGCCGGACGGGCCGACCAGCGCCAGACGCTCACCGGCCTTGATGTCAAGGCTTACATGGTGGAGCACCTTGTTATGGTCGTCGGGGTACTCGAAGCTGACGTCCTCGAAGCGGATGGCGCCCGGGCCGGGCTGCAGGGGCTTTGCGTCTTCGGCATCCTTGATGGTCACAGGGGTGTCCATGATCTCCGCAAAGCGCTCGATGCCGGTCATGCCGCGCTGGAACTGCTCGGCGAACTCGACGATGCGGCGGATGGTGGCGATGAGAGTGGTGACGTAGAGCATATAAGCCACCAGGTCACCGGCGGTTATCTTGCCGTACACCAGCGACAGACCGCCCGCAAGGATGACCACCAGATACATCAGGCCGTCGAAGAGGCGGGTGGAGGTGTTGAACGCAGCCATGGCGTAGTAGCCCAGCGTCTTGATGTGCTCGAAATCCTTGTTGCCCCTGGCGAATTTCTCGCGCTCTTCGTCCTCGGCGGCGAAGGCCTTCACCACGCCCTGACCCAGCAGGCTGTCCTCGATGGTGGCATTCAGCTCACCGATCTGGACGCGCTGCTGGCGGAACCGGGCGCGCAGGCGCTGGTTCAGCTTGACGGACACGACGCCCATCAGCGGCACGCAGGCGAACACGGCCAGCGTCAGCGGCACACTGGCCTGACACAGGATGAGGAAGGACGCCAGGATCTTGATGCCCGCGATGAAAAATTCCTCGGGGCAGTGGTGGGCGAACTCGGTCACGTCGAACAGGTCGTTGGTGATGCGGCCCATGATGGTGCCGACCTTGGTGTTGTTGTAGTAGGTGTGGTCGAGCTTGAGCAGGTGGTCGAAGGCGTCCCGGCGCATGTCCGTCTCGATGTGGACGCCCATGATGTGGCCGATGCCCGACATGAAATACTGCGCAGCACCGTCGATGATGCGGAGCACGAAGTACACTGCCGCCAGCTTGAGCACGATGCCCGCCGTGAGGGTGATGCCCACGCCCATGGCGGAGTTGGTGATAGTGCTCATGATCTTGGGCAGGATGATGTCGCACAGGGTGGTCATCGCCGCACAGAACAGGTCAATAAACAGAGTCTTTTTGTATTTTGCCAGATAGGGCAGAAAGCGCCGGATGAGGGCGCCGCTGCTGGTGTGCCGCACTGCGGGGTCATTAACTTTTTGCATGGTTCCTCCATTTTTAAGTTTCTGGGTTCAAACCTCTCCGTCACGCCTGCGGCGTGCCACCTCCCCTAACGAGGGGAGGCTTTGGCAGCCGGATGAAGCTTACTGGATACGCCAGAGGCTCCCCTACTAGGGGAGCTGGCGGGCGCAAGCCCGACTGAGAGGTTACTTCTTCGAATAATCTCTCTCGCCGTAAATGGCCGTCCCAACGCGCACGAGGGTCGCACCTTCGCGGATGGCGTTCTCAAAGTCGCCGCTCATGCCCATGGAGAGGGTCTCCATCTTCACGTTCTGGTACCCCCGCTCCCCGGCCTGCACGAACAGCTTGTACACCTGGGCCAGATACCGGCGGTTCTGGGCATCGTCGTCGTTGACGGGCGGGATGGCCATCAGACCCTTGACCCGGATGTGCTCTTCTGCGGCGGCAGCGTCCAGCAGAGGCCAGAGCTGTTCCGGCGAGACGCCCGACTTCGACTCCTCGCCGCCGATGTTCACTTCCAGCAGGACGTCCTGCACGATGCCGGCCTTGGCGGCTTCCTTTTCGATCGCGGCCAGCAGATGCTCGCTGTCCACGCTCTGGATGAGGCTTGCTCGGCCCAGCACCTTCTTGATTTTGTTAGTCTGCAAATGGCCGATAAAGTGACTGGGCTTGCCGCAGTAAGCACCGGCGTCGTAGTTGGCGCAAAGCTCCTGCACATGGTTCTCGCCGAACACATCGATGGCAAGGGCCGCGCTGGCGGCGACGGTGTCCGCGGTGCGGGTCTTGCAGGCCGCGCAGAGCTGCACTTCGGCGGGGTCGCGGCCTGCTTCCCGGGCCGCTGCGGCCATCTTTTCGCGGATGACCTCCACTGCCTCCCGCATCTCTTCCAGATTCTTTTCTGCCATAGAGCTCAGTCCTCCTCGGTATATTTTGCGCGCTCGCCGCCGATGAGCTTCGGGCGGGTGCGGGCGCAGAGAATGTTGGCCTCGCCGATCTTCGAAAGGCTCAGCCGCACCGGTACGGCCACCCGGCGCAGATGCATTCCGATGAGGGTGCCTCCGATGTCGATGCCTGCGTGGGCGCGGATCTCCTCCACCGCGATGGGGTCTTTGAACTGCTTCCAGCAGGTGGTGGCCCAGCTGCCGCCCGCATGGGGACGCGGCACGACGCAGACTTCCTCCCAGCCGTATTTCTCAGCGGCTTCCCGCTCAATAATGATGGCCCGGTTGAGGTGCTCACAGCACTGTGCGGCCAGCCAGATGCCGTTTTCGGCCAGCACCGGTGCGACGCCGGCGTAGACAGCCTGTGCAGCCTCAAGGCTCGAGTCCTTGCCGATGTGGCCGCCGACGATCTCGCTGGACGAGCAGCCCACCACAAAGACATCGCCCTTTTTCAGCTTTGCCTGGGCCAGCAGCTCCGTCACAGCCTGCCGCGCTTCGGTCTCGATTTGCTTTTTGAACTCTTCCGTCATAAAAAAACACCTCGTTTTATACTCTTGCAGACAGCAGGCTGGCAGAGCCTGCCGCGCCGAAATACACTTTGCTTCCCGCCGGGCACACCGCCGTGCAGCCGTCCAGCTCTCTGCCTGAGAATGTCTGCTTCCAGCTTCCGTCGGCGGTGTCCACAGCCTCGGCGCAGGGGGCGTCCGCAGGCAGCTTGAACAGCTTCTTCTGGATGTTCTCACCGGCCCGCAGGGCGATGCCCCGCAGAAGGGTGCTGTCCGCGTGCTTTTCCAGCCAGCCGCTGCGGGTCCAGCGGTAGCTGATATAGAGAGTGCCGTCCTCGTCCAGCGCCAATGCGCCGGGGTATCCCGGCAGGCCGGACACAAAGCTCCCGCAGTTTTTGCCGCCGGCGGTCAGCTCCCGGGCGTCGGCGTCCACACTCCAGATGCAGCGATTCCCGAGGTCAGAAACGTACAGCGTTCGGCCATCCTCCGAGAGGGCCAGACCAGCCGCACCGGCCACGCCTCCCAGCACCTGTTCCACTGTCCGGGCCGACGGGTCATACACATAGACGCAGCCCGTGCCGGTGTGGGCGATGAGCTCGGTGCGGAGAGCGCTTTCCAGCCCGTTTTTCGCAGCGGCTTCGGTGGACACGGCGAAATAGACCTTCCCGTCCGGGCCGGTCTCCACCGCCGACAGCACACCCAGCGGTGCGCCGTCGATTTGGGTCACCACCTGTTCCACTGAGGTTCCCCAGCTGTCATGCCGGGCGCGGCAGAGCGCCCCGCCGGAGGACGTCACCACCGTCAGCCACAAGTCGCCGTCGGCGTCGAAGGCAAAGCTGGTCAACTCGCCCTCCACCGACAGGATGGCCGCGTAGTGTCCGCCGTCGGTGCGGACAAGGTCGCTCTGACGCTTTTTCATGGCCGCACCGTTGTAGGCAGCAGCGTAGACAAGGCCGTCCTGGGTACGGACGCAGTCCACGCCCAGATAGCCGCCCAGCTTCCAGCTGTCCTTGCTGTCGGCGGAGAGAGCCGTCTGCGCGGCGCCGGTGTCCTGCCGCACATCCGGGGCGGTGTAGGCCTTCGGCGGCGTATCGATGGGCCGCAGCAGCAGGCCGTACGCCAGCGCCGCCAGCATCAGCAGGGCAAAGATGTTGCTGGCCACCCGGAAGCGGGTCATCAGAGCTTCCCGCTCGATGGCGGCCTGTGCTTCCAGCTGGGCTTTCCGGCGGGCAGCGGCGGCAGACGTACGCTGGGCGCGGCGGAGCCACCGGTCCACAAAGAGGGCCACGTTCGGCCCCACCGTGATGGATGCAATGAAGAGGAGCAGTACCAGCTCTACGAATCCAATGCGCATGAACAGTTTTTCCTTTGTATTTGTCAGATTTCGGGGAAGTCTTTTATCATTGTAGTATAGCACACTTCGGCTTTTCTGCGCAAGATGAGGCCGAGCTTGACAGCCCCCGAAGCGGCCCCTTATAATCAGGGCAGACACGAAACGCACCCACTGGGATGTTTTCCCAAAAAATCTACTCAAACTTCACAAAAATTCCTAATTGATAGGGTATGATAGACTTAAACGCAGTATACAGTTCCGCCGGGCTGACTCTGAGCAGCCTCCGGCGCTTGGGAGATAGAAGCTTTTAGGAGGAATGCCTTATGGCAAAAATTCTTATCGTTGACGACGAGCCCCGCATCCGGGAGCTCATCCGGGAGAATTTACAGTATTCGGGCTACACCTGCGAGGAGGCAGGGGACGGCTCTGCCGCCCTGTCGCTGCTCACCGGCGGCGGCTACGATTTGGTCATCCTCGATTTGATGATGCCCTTCATGGACGGCATGACCTGCCTGCGGGAGATGCGCACTCGCCGCATCAACACCCCCGTCATCATCCTGACAGCCCGCGGCGAGGAGTACGACAAGCTTGCCGGCCTCGAGGGCGGCGCTGACGACTATGTGGTCAAACCCTTCTCCCCCCGGGAGCTGGTGGCCCGTGTCAAGGCTGTGCTCAACCGCACCATGCCCCGCACCGAGGCTTCTGACAGCACCATGACCTTTGGGGAGCTGTCCATCGACACGGCCAGCCACACCGTCAAGGTGTCGGGCGAGGAAGTGAGCCTCACGCCCAAGGAGTTCGATTTGCTGGTCTTTCTGGCCTCCAACAAGGGAATCGCCCTCAGCCGCGAAAAAATTCTGCAGAAGGTGTGGAACTACGACTACTTCGGCGAGGACCGCACCGTGGACACCCACGTCAAGATGCTGCGCGGTCATCTGGGCAAGTGCCGCGGCTACATCGCCACTGTCTGGGGCATCGGCTACAAGTTCGACCCCGACGCGGCGCGTTAAGCGGAGGCTCTGCTCTTCATGCGGCAAACGAGCAAAACACGGCGCACCATCGGCATCCGGGGCCAGCTCATGGGCTTTCTGTGCTTCATCTGCCTTTTGCTGGTGGGGCTGTTCTGGTTTCTGAGCACCCAGCTGCTGGAGCCCCTCTACACCACCCATATCCAGAAGCAGCTCACCGAGCAGGCTGAGGCCATCGTGGCCCGGATGGACGAGGCCATCGGGAAGGGCGAGACCCTCTCCTACTGGGCCTTCGGCAGCCGGCTGTACGTCAACAACACCTTCTTCAACGCGCTGCAGGACGACATCTTCGAGCTGGGCGGGATGAGCAGCTTCTGCATCGACATCTCCGACACCACCCTGCGGCAGATCTTCAAGGTGGATAACCTGGCCTACTGCAACCTTCACCGCACCCGCCCCACCGACACTGCCGACGAGCAGACCGCCTACACCACGGCCCGCGCCATGCGGCAGCTCTGCCGGGAGAGCGGCGGCACAGTGGTGCGGAAGATAAACCCGCCCACGCCCTCCGGCTCCGTCCAGCTGATGGTGGGCCGGATGACCTCCGACGGAAATTACACTGTGCTGGTGACTACCAGCCTGATGCATGTGGCCGAGGCCGGCAAGGTGCTCAGCACCGTTCTGCCGCTGGCTGCGGCCCTCATTTTCGCGTTCTCGATGTCGGCGGCATGGTTGTTCAGCGAGTGGTTCACAAAGCCTCTGCGGGCTCTCTCCGGGGCTGCGCGGCAGGTGGCACAGGGCAACTACGCCGTCCATGTGGACTCGGTGCGGAACGACGAGCTGGGCGACCTTGCTCAGGAGTTCAACCACATGGCAAAAGAGGTCCAGCACGCCTCCCAGATGCAGCGCGACCTGCTGGCCAACGTCTCCCACGACCTGCGCACTCCGCTCACTCTCATCAAGGGCTATGCCGAGACGGTGCGCGATTTGACCGGCGACGACAAGAAGCACCGCGACGAGCAGATGAACATCATCGTGGACGAGACCGACCGCCTGACGGCCCTTGTTTCCAGCGTCATGGAGCTGAGCAAGGTCACGAGCGGCGCACTCAAGTGCGAGAAGGTCCACTTCGACATGGGCCAGCTTTGCGACGAGGTGAGCGAGCGTTACGACGCCGTCTGCGCCCAGAACGGCTGGCAGCTCAAGCTGGAAATCCCTGACGAAGAACTGCCGGTCTGTGCCGACCCCGACATGATGCAGCGCGCTCTGCATAACCTTTTGGGCAACGCCATGCACCACATCGGCGAAGACGGCATCTTCGTGCTGCGAGCGCTGCGCTGCCCCGAGGGCGTCCGGGTGGAGGTGGAAGACCACGGCCCCGGCATCTCCGCCGAGGACCTGCCCTATATCTTCGACCGCTACTACCGCTCCCGCTCCGACGCAGGCAAGCAGGGGACCGGCCTCGGCCTCTCCATCACCAAAGCTATTTTCCAGCAGCACGGTTTCCGCTTCGGCGTCCACAGCACTGTGGGCAAAGGCACTGTATTCTGGTTCATCATGACCGATACCGAAGATGCAGCTGCACAATAAAGCTGCCGACATTTTGTCTTTTCTTCCAAGATCGTATTTCTCTCTTGATGTTTTTTCTTCGACGCCTATAATCAAGTTGGATTCAATTTATTGCATCGTGTAATACAGGAGGAAAGAATATGAAGCCCTGTCCGCATTTTCTGAAAAGATTCGCAGTTCTGGCAGCTGCCTCACTGATTCTGAGCGCGGTCACTTTAAGTGCCAGTGCCGCAGCAGCTCCCGTAAAGTATGAAGAAAAGCGTTCCACTGTTACCACTGTCGATGGCGCACAGAAAAAGGAAGATCTGGCTGTGACCGTCGAATATCAGATCGGCTCCACCTCTATCCGGGCTTATACTGTAGAAAAGGATGAGGTCATCGGTGTATCAAAGGACATGTGGTCTCTTTATGGTGCCTTTACTTCTGATTGGATCACCGATGGCACCTATACCCTCTCTCAGCCGCTGAACAGTGTGGAACAGATCACTGTAAGCGTTCCTTACGGCGACACAGCCCGCACGAACGAGAGTTATTTTGTATTCCATGTTCCCGAAGGCACCGTCGTCACTACTCCTTCCTGGAGTTATAACATGGACCTTTATAAGGGCAAGACTATTGCAGATGTAAAAGCCGTAGTGGAAGCCGGTCAGGACCCCAATACCCTCATTGACATTGAGGACGATTATGACCCCTTCGAGACCGATGTTGAATATACCGACACTTCTGCGATTTATCACCTCCGTAAAGGTTACCTCTACCGCGTAAGCGTCAGCTCCACCGAAGAGTCTTTCCCTGTTCCGGAGAACTTCTATTTCTGTGTAGATTAAACAACGACCAAAAACAGGAGCGGAAAGCTGCAGGCTTTCCGCTCCTGTTTTTTCATGCCGCATTTTCTCTCTGGCAGTACACCACCACCCTCGCTTTTCCGCCGGGAGTACAGGTGTAGAGCACGAGAGGACAGCCGCCCTCCCGCAGGGCTTCGGGTTCTTCGGGCGAGACCTGCGCAGTCCGCTCCACAGTGTACACTGCCTCAGCGCCGTCCTGTGAAGTGAAACGCACCTCGTCGCCCTCGGAAAGGCTGCTCAGCCGCCCGAAGTGCGATTTGTAATTGTGAGCCGCGATGACAAGGTCTCCGCCCGCCGTACTGCCGCATTGACGGCAGGGCGAGACCTTGAGGTTCGCTTTGCTCCACTCGGTCTGCACCGGCAGTTCCAAGCCCAGAGCCGGGATGGTCAGCACCCCCAGATACTCCCGCTCGATGCTTGACGCCGGGGTTTCCGAAGCCGATTCCGGCTCGGACTCTGCATCTTCCGTGGGCAGGCTTTCCGCACTGTCTGCGGGCTGTTCTGTCTCCGACACTGCCGCGATGCTCTGGCTCTGGCGCAGCTGGCTCACCGCCGAAGCGGCCTGAGCGCCTGCCCTTGCATCCTCGAGCCGGTCGTAGACGTAGAGGCAGACCGCTGCCAGCACCAAAGCGCTTCCCAGCATCAGGCAGAGCCGCTCCGGCACCAGCCTACGCATCGTGTCTGCGCTTCCGGCTCAGCCAGAGGCCCACCGCCACGAGGGCGATGCCCCCGCCTGCCAGCACCGGCACGGGCCAGAGCAGCTGGCCGGTCTGGATGAGGGTCCCCACCGGTTCCGGCTCCGCAGCCGGGATGACTTCATCCGGCATCTCTGCTGAGGGTGTCGGCGGGCGGATGACCGTTATCTCGCCCGGCTGGTCCACCGGCTTCGGGATCGGCGTCGGCTTATCCGGCACATAAGGCGGCGTCACCGGTGGGGGAAGGGGGTCGGTGCTGCGGTAGCTGTTCTTGAAGAGCAGTTCCGTCTTTGCCCCGTCGTCCCCATCCCGCCGGACAGACACGTGTCCTTTCAGCTCACCGTCGGTGTCCCACGCCACCATGACTTTCAGGTAAAAGACGGTGTCGTCGTAGTCGGCCCGTTTCCGTCCGCCTGCGTCCTGAATGACCGTATACTCGTATATGCCGGGCGCGGTGTAGACGATGGTATCAAAAGTCTTCGTCAGGGTCTTGTCGTCGGCGGCGCGGCAGTCCCGGGCCGGAAAATCCAGCTCAGCCTCGTCGTCACAGCCTTCCGGCATCGGCGCGCCGTCCAACGCGGTCAGCCGCACCGTCAGCGTCTCGTCCGCTGCCTCTCCGGTGCAGCGGACGGACGCCTCCAGTTCCAGCTCCGCCCGCTGGTCTGCGGCCAGAGCAGGCAGGGCAGCACTTACCGCAAGCGCTGCTGCCAGCAGGGCCGCTGCCATTTTCGGGAGCCTTCTCATGATAAGCTCTCCTCCTTTCCGTTTTGCAGGTCTGACATTGGTTCCATCCGGGCCAGCACCACCGTCCGCGCATCGGTGTACTCCCCCGAGCAGGTAGCCATCGCCAGGAACTGCGCTCCTTCCGGCTCCTCTTCCAGCGCACGGAGGGCCTGTGCATCCATCTGAAGGGCATTCTCCTCCACAAAGGGGAGCAGCCCGCCTGCGTCCGAGCGCCACTTGCCCGGGGCAAAGATGGCCTGTTCCGACGCAGGCACTACAAGGCAGGCTAGCACTTCCAGCCGATAGCTCCCGCCGGGCAGCGTCAGGGTGCCGGTGGTGTTCTGGCGGAAGAATGCTCCGTCCTTGTATTTGTCGAGGTCGCCGAACATCCGCCCGTTCTCCATATGGTGGCCGTAGAGCAGGGAATACCGCCCGCTGAAGTCCGCGTCGCAGTCAACATCCAGAAAGATGCTGCCCGCCAGCGCAAAGCTGCCGTAGACGTCGGTGTTCAGATAGGTGAAATTGCTCTCGCCCTGCACCACCGGGTAGTCGATGGCCGTACCGTCCAGCGTCAGCCACCCGCAGACATCGGGGTTGATGTCCCGCAGCTGGCCGAAGGAGAGGCTGTTGTCCTCCTGCGGCTGGGGCTTGAAGGCCAACAGCCCGGCCTGCACATTGTCGGCAGCGGCGTACACCCGGCTGTTGTCCCACAGCGCATAGCCCGACCAGACCACCGCCAGCAGCACCAGCAGGGCCGTCACCCCGTCCAGCAGGCCGTTCGCCGCCCGCAGGGCCATCTTCTGCCACCGGATGTTCCTCACCTCCCTTGCCTTATTTCCTCCGCGCTTACTTCTGATGGCGGCGGCGCAGGGTCAGCAGCAGCCCGACGCCCGCAGCACCCGTCAGGGTGAAGAGATAGGGTGCGCTGTCCAGCACCACACCGGCATCCACGGTGCCTCCCTTGGTGTTGGTGAAGTTCGCCTGCTCGACCGCCTCATCTACTTCGCCCTCGGTGCCTGTCTCCGTCGTCATATAGTCTGCGACCGGCGTCTCAGACACCTTGTACTCGACACCGTAGGGCAGGTTCTCGATGTGGATGGTGTCGTCGTCTTTCAGATAGAAGGTGGCTTTTGTCGTCTCGCCGGGCCTGATCTCGATCGAGTCGGGGTTCGCGTCATAGCTGCCGCCGGTGATGGCGTAGCTGTCCTGATAGGTCTTGCCCTCCTCGCCGGTCAGCTGCACCGTGAACTCGAAGTATTTGTCCTTATTGCCCATGATGCCCTCGACGTCCTTGTGGACTTCCAGCTCACCGGCAGAGTAGAGGTTGTCGAAGTCGTCCTTTTTGCCCTCGCCGGTGGACTCCGGGTCCTCGGTGTGGACAGCGGCAATTCGGAGCTTGCCGTCCTGCTCGATGACCGTTACCCGCAGCAGGATGGCGTCGCCGTAGTAGGTCACGCCTGCGCTGTTGCCCGCCACCTCATGGATGATGTAGGTGTAGACACCCACGCTGTCGTACTTGGGCAGCTGAATTTCGATCTGCCTGGTCTTGTTCGCACTGCCGGCTTCGCCCTGTGCGTAGGTCACGTCGCCGACAGACGGCATATAATCTGCGGCTTCAATGCCCTCCGATGCGTCGGTCACGGTACCCGGGTCGATCGTAAACGTAAAGGTCTCTTCCGGGGAGAGCGTACCCGTGTTGGCCAGCTCGTAGTTTTTGGTGAGATACACCCGGGACATATCCTCATACGGAGGGCCTTGCACCTGTGCCGCAAAGGCGGGCATGACGTTGACGCCCATGGCCAGAGAGATGGAAAGCACACCTGCGAGAAGCTTTTCTACCTTGTTCTGTTTCATCCTAGAGTTCCTCCTATGTTGTCTTGTATGGTTTTTGGCGGCTCAGAGCCTCCGCCGCCGGATGAGGGTGATGACTTTTGCCTTGACCGCACTGCACTGCACCGGGCCGAAGTCACGGCTGTCCTCGGCCTGTGTGCGGCAGTCGCCCAGAATGAAGACGCTGTCCTCCGGCACAGCGTAGGGGTAGCTGAGCAGAGATTTGGGGTAGGTGGGGTAGAGGATGCCGCCGCCCTGTGCCGAGCCGTTGACCTCCACAACGCCGCTCTCGCTCAGGGTCACGATGTCCCCGCCCCGGGCCAGCACGCGGCCCACCCGCAGCGTTCCCGAGCGCTCATATACCACGACATCATTCTTGGCATAGTCTTTTTCCAGCCGGATGCCCAGCACGAGGTCGCCGTCCTTCACGGCGGGGAACATTTCGTTGCCGGACACCTGCGTCACCAGATACACTTGCGTCAGAAGCACCCAGAGCACGGCGGCGAACACCGCCAGCCGCACCGCCAGACTGCGCACTTCCCGCAGCAGGGGGCTTTTTTCCGGCTTCGCCGGTCCAGACAGGTTCGCTTCCGGCGTCCCGGGCGGGGCCTCCGGGGCAAGTGCCTCGTTTGGTTCCTTCACTCATCTTCCTCCTTCTTTCTGTTTTTGCAGCCCAGAACGGCCGCACCGGCACACAGCATCAGCGGCAGCCCGAAGAAGTCTGTCTCCACGCCGGTGTCCGGGTCTATATCGGCCAGAACGTAGTGGGCATAGAAATTGACGACGCCGTTTTCCAGCTCTTCGTCGGTGGGCTCATAGCCCTCTTCCCACTCGTCCTGCGATACCTTTTCCTTCGGGTCCGGCTCATCCGTCACCGAACCGGGGAGCTCTTTGTACCAGCCGTCGAAAACGTAGCGCGCACCGCCGATGTCGAGCTCTTTTTCGATGTCCGCCGTCGTCTCTTCCACCCGCTCGCCGCTCTGGTACTCGCGGCTTTCCCGGATGCTGTAGTCATCCTCGCCCGGGGCGCGGACGTTGAACCGGGCCGTGAAGTTTTTCCTGCTCTTGACGCTGATGATGCAGTCGATGTGCTTATCCGGTTCTGTCCCGTTGTTGCGCGAGATCTTGTACGGCGTCACCACGATGCTCTCCAAATCTTCCTGCGTCAGCCCTTCGACGCCGGTAGCCTCTTCGATGGTGTCCTTATATTCGTCCCATATCTCATCGACGACCTCGTCCCAGTAGTCATCGCCCGGTTTCAGCGACCATGCGTCGCCAATCGCGCCGCCCGGCCACGATACAACATAGTCTGACACATTTGTCAGGATGTTCTTGCCGTTATCTTCCCATGCCGCGCCGTAGGTCTTCACCTTGCCGACCCACTTGCACTCGCTGTTGTCCGGCGCCCACTGGCTGGGGTCATTGCTGCCGGGCAGACTGGTGGGGGTCTTGAGCAGGAAGACTGCCGCCGACTCTTCCTGAGTCCAATCCCCCCAGCCCGGTGCATCCTCATCAAGTTCGTCCGCAGGCAGGGCGTTTTTGTCCTCGGCTATGCTGTCGTCAGCCAAGTCGGCATCTTCCTCAGAGAATCTGTCTTTTTCGGGCTGCTCTGCCTCATCCAGAGGCGTTTCATCCTCGGCGGCAGGCCGTTCTTCCGACAGCTCCGGCAGAACGGCGATGTCTTCCTCCTCGTCTAAAACGGGCTCTTCCTGCTGGGCCTCATCGTCGGTGAAACAGGCGTAGAGGCTGCACTCGCTGTCCGCTTCCGGCCAGAGCAGTCCTTCATCCGGCACGAAGCGGATCGCCGTCCCTTCGTCGTCCCGGCTGTACCAGAAGCGGAAGCTCTTTCCCTCCACCTCCGGCTCTTCGGGCATCAGAAGCTCTTCGCCGCTGCCCACGGTCTGTTCCGCGTAGGGCAGGCCGCCGTCGGCCTCGTCCGACTCGCTGAGCCAGAAGAGATAGGTCCTCTCAAAATGCTCGTCCGCTTTGACGGCCCCGCTGTCCGGCGTCGGCGTCTCGTCGGACAGCCCGATGTCGTCGAGCCCGTCCACCACGACGGGGATGCCGCCTTCTGCGGGCAGAAGCACCGGCTCGTCTGTCCGGATGTCCTCTTCTTCGTCCCAGGCAGGCTCGTCCTCTATTTCCTCGTCCCATGTCTGGTCCGGCACGCTGTCCGTCCGCTCCGGCCCCTCGGCAAATGCGGGCAGCAGACAGCCGCACAGCAGCACCAGCACGATGCACAGTGCTGCGGCGCGCAGTGTCAGCCGCCTCCGTTCCAGTCGATTCCGCATACAACAGCCCTCCTTCATTCTCGCTCCCGGCGGGGATGCCGCCCTTTGCGTTATCAGGATACCGTTTACCGGACACGAAGGATGTCATTGCGTGCCAGTGCAAAAAATTTTGCGCATGAAAAAACCGCCGCCGGGGCCTTTCGACTCCGGCAGCGGTCTGCTGTCTCCGAATTTTCGGTTTTCAGGTGCGGGTGGTGGCTTCCATGCAGTGCTCGGAGGGGGCGTAATATTCCATCAGAGCAATGTAATTCTCACAGTGGTG
This sequence comes from Faecalibacterium longum, assembly GCF_040094125.1. Classification (NCBI taxonomy): domain Bacteria; kingdom Bacillati; phylum Bacillota; class Clostridia; order Eubacteriales; family Oscillospiraceae; genus Faecalibacterium; species Faecalibacterium longum. The sequence continues at coordinate 3,525 of NZ_JBBNIH010000139.1, read as the reverse complement.
GCAGAACGCCGCCCGGATGGCGTCGTCGGGCGCGCTCTTCATTGCCACGAACATCAGGATGTACTTTGCAATGAGGCTCACAGCCTCGCTCTCGAGGCCATAGCAAAGGCCCACGGCCAGGATCGGCACGACGATCTGCTGCGCACGGATGGGGATATTCTCCGCATCGACCCGCTTGAGCACGGCACGGCTCATGGTGGATGCCGCCCAGACGGCGCGGGAGATCTTCCAGTAATCCATGTTCTTCAGATGGGTGAGGGTGCGCAGCCGCTGGATGACCTCGCCGTCGTCCAGAACTTTGTTCTGCGTGACCTCCTCCTCCGAGCGGATGAAGGCACACTGTATCATGTCCATCAGGGCGGCTTCGTATTTTTCATGGTAGTTCTCGCGGGAGATGAAGTACTCCTCCATACGGAGCATGACTTCGTTCGTCTCTTTGTCGGTCGCCAGCCAGCTGAAGTCCAGCGGCGTCGGGCCGAAATCGTTCTTGCCCATCTCGTTCAGGTCTTCCAGCTCTTCCTCGTTCCGGGTGGAGGGAAGGAAGCGGTCGTTGCCGTTCCGGTTGAAGCTCCACTCTTCGGGCAGAAGATGCGGCACGATGTCGCCGCTGGAGATGATGTTGAAGATGTTGCTCTCGCCCCAGCTCTTTTTCAGGCTGCCGTCGGCGTTGTGGTTGTTGTCGTAGTCCTGCTGCAAGTCGGGGTAGTCCTGCGGGCCGAGGGCCACCGGTGTCGCAAAGGTGTAGACGAAGACATTCTCCCGTTCCAGTCCGGGCAGCTCCTTGTTGACACGGGCAGCCAAAAGGTTCGCCACTGCCGCACCGCGGCTGTAGCCGCCCATCCAGAGCTTGACGACGCCCAGTCCCCCCTTTTGCTGAGCTGCCGCCAGATAGTTCTTCAAATCGGCAAACACCTCATGCACCGGGATGATGAAGCCGCTGTGGGCATGGCCCGCGCCGGTGTGCAGATTGCTCACCCACTCGCCGCCGTAACCGCCGCCGCGCAGGATGAGCGCCACGATGGTGGTGCGCTTCCCGTTCAGGGTGATGGTCTTGCGGGCCGTGGACCAGCCCACGAAGTCGCCCGCCTTGCCCACATCGACATCATAATAGCGGTATTTCACGTCGCCGAATCCCAGCTTGGTATAGGCTGCGTCGAGGCTGTTCTCGCGGCCCACATCCCCGTTGGCCCAGTATTTCGCATCGCTGGCCCATGTATTGAAAGCAGCCGTCACCATGCCCAGCGTCGCCAGCGCCAGCTGGTGGTCGTACTGGATGGAGGTGTGTGCAAAAAAACTGTCGCTGTAGTAATATTCGTGCTCGATGTCCATCTGGCTCAGCTCGCTGCGGAAGGACATTGTATAATTGCCCGCCGGGACTGCCCGGCCCACCGTCTGGCTTTTTGCCGCTGCCTCAGCCCGGGGCAGTGCCAGCCCGGGCGCAAGAGCTGCACTGCAAACCAGCGCTTTACAGAAATCACGTCGTTTCATGGTCTTTCCCCCTTGCTGCTTTCATAAACCTCTGACATTTCTATCGTATAGAGGATTTGCTATAGTATACCGTATTTTTCCAGCGGATTCAATCATCAACTCTGCCGATTGGGTATGTAAAAACCGGACAGCATCACTGCTGCCCGGTCATTTTCGTATTCTCAGAGAAGCTGCGGGTCCATCTGGCGGCAGAAGTCCACGATGTGGCGGAACATCTGCTCGACCGCCGGAGCCATCGCCGTAGGGCGCTGGACAGCCAGACCCACCACCCGGTACTCTTCCGGCTCGATGGGGTAGATCTTGACCGCCGCCGTGCAGCTGCGCAGCAGCATCCGGGGCATGATGGAGATGCCGAGGCCCGCCTCCACCATGGCGATGTTGGACTGGTCGTCGATGACGTGGCAGCGGCGCTCGGTGGAGATGGAGTATTTCTTGAGGAACTGGCGCATCTCGGCGTCGGTGGCGTCGCACTGGACGACAAAGCTCTGGCCGTTCATCAGCTCCGGCGTCATAATGCCGTTTGGCGGTTCGGGCCAGTCCTGCGGTACGATGCAGAGCAGCGGCTCACGGAACAGCTCGGTCAGGTTGAACTCTTCGCGGCAGGTGGCGGACAGGAAGGCCAGGTCCACCTGACCGGTGCGCAGCCACTCCTTCACATCGTCGTAAGTACCCTGATAGACCTCGACTTCGATCTGGGGGTAGCTTGCCATGAAGCTCTTGAGGATCTGGGGCAGCAGGCCGGCGCAGACCGAGTTGAATGCACCCAGCTTCACCTTGCCCTTTTCCAGGCCGTTGAGGCGGGCGATGCTCTGCTGCAGGGCCTCGTCGCTGTTGAGCACCGCCCGGATGGACGGGTAGAGCGAAGCGCCATAGCTGGTCATGGTCACGCCGTTTTTGCCGCGGTTGAATAAGGTAAAACCAAGCTCAGCCTCCATCACCGCGATGGCATGGCTGATGGCAGAGGGGGTCAGATGCAGCTGCTGGGCCGCTTTGTTAAAGCTGCCCTGACGCGCGACTGCATCGAAAATTTCGTAAGAAAACAGCGTCATGTCCCTAGCCTCCTTCCGTTTTTCAGTTCGGAGACGCCCGTTCTTCTGTGAATCTTTTTCACCTTGAGGATGTCTTGCATCAATTTTCTTTTTGAGTGTACTATCCTATCTCCGCTTTGTCAAGCATCCAAACCTTAATTTTGGACGTTGAGCCAAATTTCTGCTTTTGAAACGCCATTTATAAGGTATATTGCGCCCTTTTCCGTTCCAGCATTTTCCTGTTTTGAACAAAAAGACCGTCAGCCCTCCATCCCGGAAAGCCGTCGGTCTTCTGCGTTCTACAGATGTTTTTACTCGAGCACCGGCAGCAGGCTCATCTTAATGCGGCCCTGCGCCGTGACGCCGTGGAGACCGTTCTTGTCGAGGCGGAAGCTCTCGCCTGCGTTCAGCTCATAATTCTTCTGAATCTTCTTCATTTTTGTACCTCTGACCTCTAAAATTTTTAAAAAAATCATAGGTACAAGCCCCAAAAGCCCATATAAAACAAAAAAGACGACAAACCGTTTCTCTCAACGATTTATCGTCCTTTTGGTGCGCTCGAGGGAACTCGAATCCCTGGCCCTCTGATTAAAAGAATCCAAGGTGCATCATTCGTCAAATTTCAAAAGTTCGAAGAAGCATTATTTTTATCGTATCATCGCAAAACGTGCCTTTGCACACACCGCATTATTTGCATACAGTGTAATGCTTTGCAACCGTTATCCAGCTATTCAGGTGTGCAAAAAGTGTGCAAAAATGTGCAGACGGGCAAAACAAAGCCCAATGGACAAATCAACCACCGGTTTTATGGCAGGGTTTAGGACATCCGAACAGATACCGTTTGATATAGAAATGAGGTTCACCATGAACAAACTGCTTTCCTGCCGCTTCAATATGGACACCAACCGGGTGGAAGCCCGGTTCGAGGATGGCACCACCCTTGCCATCGACTGCATCGCCGTCGAGGATGAGTACGGCAACACCCCGGCACAGCGGGCAGAACTGGACT